>CAZZLP010000098.1:0-5780 GCA_964654705.1 uncultured Chitinophaga sp. | reverse complement strand
TTCCCACCAGGTAAAATAATATTCGTGATGTTTTCGGTCGGGAGTAAAAAAATTAATCTCTGAGCCCGCGGTGATCGCTACATCTTGAACATGAAGTAAAAGACCTTTTTTGGGGATCAGCCGGGCGCCGAAGGGTCGGATTTGTTGGAGTCGTTGAGCGATCGTTTGTTGCAGCAGCGCAGACAACAGAAAGCCCGTCAATAAAAAAACGCGGCCTTTCTTATTCATAGATCGTATAGGTTAAGCGCCCGCCTTTTATCAACTCGGCATGCGTTATATGTTGAACGGGGATTTCCTTGTCATTGAAACGGATCGAGGCGATACCCGTCTTTCCGGAGGCCTTTGTTTTTTTTACTTCTATTTGTAGTGTTTTTTGAGAGGGCAGCAGCACCGTGGCTGAACGAACGAGCGGTACACCGAAGGTGTATTCTCCACTGGCAGGATTAAGGGGATACATGCCCAGTGCTGTCCAGACATACCAGGCACTCATCTGTCCGCAGTCATCATTTCCGGTAAGCCCGTCTGGTCCGGTCTTGTACATACTGTCTGCCACCACGCGTAACCAATGTGCCGCTTTTTCGGGAGCTCCCAGTGCGGTATATAGATAAATAATGTGATGACTGGGCTCAATGCCATGCGCGTACTGACCGATAAGCCCGGTAACATCGATCGATACATTATCGCCATGCAATTCGGAGGGGGCCGTAAAGAGTTCATCGAGCTTTTTGATAAGGGCTTGTCTTCCTCCATGCAGTGCGGCGAAACCCTCTACGTCTTGGGGTACAAAAAAGCTGTGTTGCCAGGCGGTTCCCTCTATGTATTGTCCATCGAATCCGTGTTCGCTCAATAGCGGATCAAAGGGTTCTATGAACAGCCCCTTGCTGTTTTTGGAACGAAAGAAGCCACTGGCGCTGTCAAAAAGATTTTTATAAGAGCCCGCCCTTTTAGTAAAGAGTGCATCATCTTCTTTCTTGCCCAGTTTTTTTGCCACTTGTGCAATACACCAATCATCAAATGCATATTCGAGCGTAATGGTTACGCTCCACCCGTGCTTGTCTTGCGGCAGGTAACCGTACTTGATGTAATCGGGGGTACCGCGTTGTTGTTGCAAAGCACTTTTCTTCATGGCCTGGTAAACCCTTTCTGGGTCCAGGCTCTTGTTGCCTTTTAAGAGGGCATCGGCAAGAATGGGAATGCTGTGATACCCGGTCATGGTATTGGCTTCCCAGCTGTGTATGTCCCACACGGGTAACAGACCGTTATCATCATAAAAAGCCATCATGCTTTGCAGCATATCGGTGTGGCGCTCGGGCTGTGTGATACTGAACAGCGGATGCAAGGCCCGAAAAACATCCCACTGTGAAAAGATCGTGTACTTGTTTTTTCCGTTGGTAAATTTTCGTAGTTGTTCTCGACTGGTCTTGTACTCTCCGTCTCGGTCGCTTCCGATAATGGGAGCCAGACAAGTCCTGTAAAGGGCCGTATAGAACGTTGTGGCCCTTTGATGGTCGCTGGTATCGATCTGGATCTTTCGAAGTTCTTTTTCCCAGCGGGTGGTCGCAGCCCCGGCATATTCATCGAGCTGGCCCGGCAAACAGGTTTGTGCCTCTGCCAATGCCTTAGCTGTACTTACATTGCTGAGCGATACGCTCATTTGCAACGGAGAGGTCGTTCTGAACTGAAGGGCCAGTTTTACTTTTTTACCCCAGGCCTGCTGTCGTTCGTTTTGCAGTGAATCGTCTATAAAAAAAAAGCCCATTACCGGTAAGGTAAAACGCGCCGCGAAATATACTTTTTGCCCCTTTGCCCAGCCTGTACTATACCGATACCCTATAAGAGTATAGGGATCGATTAGTTGTAACATGCCATCGGTGGATTGATCCCAGTTGATGGCAAAACCCATGTCAAAACGTAGCCATCCGGACTTGTCGGGATAGGTGTAACGATGAAAGCCGGTTCGGTC
Source organism: uncultured Chitinophaga sp. (assembly GCA_964654705.1). Lineage (GTDB taxonomy): Bacteria > Bacteroidota > Bacteroidia > Chitinophagales > Chitinophagaceae > JJ008. Next base: position 3,817 of record CAZZLP010000098.1, on the reverse strand, counting down.
GGTGGCACTTAGTTCGGCGGTGATGCCGTTGCTGAGCGCTACCTTATAGTAGCCGGGTCTTGCCGATTCGCTGCCATGCGAAAAGGGAATCTTTATTTTTTGATCGCGAATGGCGAGTGTATCGGTCAGCGGCAAGACCGATATGTCGCACCCGTCTCCGATACCGGTGCCGCTAAGATGCGTATGACTGAATCCGGCAATGGTGCGGCTACTGTAATGGTAGCCGCTGCACCAATCCCATCCTTCGTCTCCGTTGTCGGGGCTCAGCTGCACCATTCCGAAGGGAACGGTGGCTCCGGGGTAAACATGTCCGTGTCCGCCCGTACCTAAAAAGGGATCGACCCATCGCGTATAGGGTTGTCCTGCTGTGATACCCGCTATCAGACAGCCACAAAAAAATAAAACGAAACGCATACTTGTTTATTTGATAAAAGGATATTGCCCCTGAAACCATGCAGGGCCATCTTTGATCCCTTCGTAAAAGAAAAAGGCCTCGCCCTTAAAGCCATTATTACGGTTTGATTGTACCATCTGACTCAGAAAGCCAGGAGAGGATAGGTAGGTGCCTGATTTAAGGATAATACCTGGGTAAAGCGGAACCAGATTATTTCGATAATTGCTTTTCTGTTGCAACAGCACGGTATTGTAGGCATTGATGTCATAGCGATAGCACTGCGGAAAGACCGCATCTACCCAAGAACTGTCGACCCAGGTGGGCCAATCTTGCAAGTATTCGTTCAGGCTAAAAGGGTAGGGGCTCGGAGACATGGTAAACTGCACCGAGGAGCGAATTGATTTTACTTCTTGACGAAGTCGTTTTAAGAAGCCATTGAGTTTTTTGGCTCGCCAGCTAATCCAACCCGGATCACTGCTGACCGTGGGAGGAGAAGCGCCTCCGTTCTCTGATTGATACAACGAGACCGTATAAGGGTCGTATCCACCTGTAGTGGGCATGGCCGGCAGTCTGTCGTCTCCCTGAACGCCATCTACGGCATAGTTGCTGACCACTTCTTTAAAAAGATTGATCATGAACTGCTGTACTTCTGGATGAATGCCATTGAGCCAGTCAAATCCATTTTTTACGACCAGGTTTCCTGCCAGGTCACGGGCGGCCCAGCTGGGTTTGGCCGCTACGATCGGGCCACCGGAGGCGCTGTACGAAGAAGAGAAGCCGTATTCGAACCAAGCATGCACTTTTAATCCTGCGGCACGAGCCTCCTCTATACACTCCTGTAACGGATCGCGGCCTGCAAAACGCTCCAGAATGGGTTTGCCAATCAGGGCATTCATAACGGCACTCGGATAAATGGTACGCGCGTTATTGTACACAACTACAAAGAGGGTATTGATGCCTGCTGCTTTGCTGGTAGCGACCATTTGCTTAATCTGGTCTCTGTTGTCGAGCGCTGTGCTGGCCGTGGTGGTAACCCATACTCCGCGAATGGCGTTGGGATCCCAGGCGGGGGTGGGAGGAGCGATCGGGTCGGGGGTATTATTTTTTTTCTTACAGCCGGCCGATAGAAGCAGCGTTGCCAGCGATATCAACAGCATATTCTTTACAAGGACAAGGACACCGGGTATGGATCGCATACTGTAGTGATCTAGTGGTGGAGCAAGTTAAACCCGAATCTATTTAATAATTATTATAAATCGGTAAAAAGTTTTTAAAATAATTTATTTAGCCAGTACCTTTCCGTTACTAAAAAAATCCGATTGCCTAGTACAGACAACCCTGCAAAAAATCCGCTCCGCTGGATACCTACCACCTGGTTCGCTATGGGCTTACCCAACCTGGTATTGGGTGGAACGGTCGTTTCCCTGCTTTATAAAAGTATGGGATACACCGATAGTCAAATTGCCCTTTGGACCGGGATCATCATTTTGCCCTGGAGCTTTAAGCCGCTGTGGGGGCCTTTTATGGAACTATACAAGACCAAAAAGTTCTACATCTATTTTTCGCAGCTTTGTTGTGCGTTGCTGCTGGCCACCGCTGCCCTGTCGCTCTTTAGCGCCTCCTTCTTTTCTTACTCGGTCGCTATATTTTTTATTACGGCTTTTTTTGGGGCCACGCAAGATATTGCCGCCGACGGGTTGTATCTGCAAGAACTTTCTGCCAAGCAGCAGGCACAATTCGTGGGGTGGCAAGGTACTTTTTATAATGTCGCCAAGCTTTTTTCTAATGGAGGAATGGTCTTTTTGGCCGGCGTGTTGATTCCTCTTATCGGCAGTAAAGAAAGTTGGGCCGTGGTGCTGATCATCTATGCCCTGGTCATGTTACTGCTGGGCTTGTACAACCGGGCGATGCTTCCTGCCGGTGCCACTACGGCCACTGCTGCCAATCAGCGAGAAGTGTGGAGTACCCTGCGCGATGTGATGGTCAGCTTTTTTACCAAGAAAAATGTGTGGTGGGGGGTACTCTTTATTATGCTGTATAGATTTGCCGAAGGGCAAGCCATCAAGATCATGCCCTTGTTTCTAAAGGCCGATCGCAGCGTGGGCGGTTTGGGTCTTTCCGAAGCCACGGTAGGGTTGCTTACCGGGGTGTACGGTACTGTTGCCTTTGTAGTGGGATCGCTGCTGGCCGGTTACTTTGTAGCCAATAAAGGGCTCACCCGTAAAACACTGATGGTGCTATGTGCCTTTTTTAATCTGCCCTTTGCCGCTTATACCTATTTGGCCCTGACGCAAACGGATATTCATTGGGTAGTGGGTGCCGCTATCTCGGTGGAGCATTTCGGTTACGGCTTCGGTTTTATCGGGTTGATCTTATTCATTATGCAACAACTCGCCCCCGGACGTTACCAAATGGCCCATTATGCCTTTGGTAGTGCACTCACGTACTTGGGCTATACGCTTGCCTCGATGATTAGCGGTGCCATCTCTGATGCACTGGGCTACCAGCATTTCTTTTTTTGGGTATTGCTTTCTACCATACCGGCATTTGTAGTCAGTTGGCTTGTACCTTTAAAGAAACCCGAAACCGCTCAATAAAGACATCATGCTTATTACCGGTACTTTTTTGGATGAGATCAGCCACGACATTCCGCATCAGAATTGGGGCGCAGCCGAGTGGGAGGCCGATTTTCAGCATATGAAAAAGGCAGGCATCGATACGGTTATCCTGATCCGCAGCGGGTATCGCGATTTTCTGACTTATCCCTCTGCTTATCTGATCGAAAATCGACATTGTTTTACCCCTCCTATCGATCTGGTAAAGTTATTCTTGGAATTGTCCGATCGCTATGCGATGCAATTTTATTTTGGCCTCTACGACAGCGGGGCCTATTGGGATACCGGTAACATGCAGCACGAGATCGATGTCAATCGTTTTGTCATCGAAGAGGTTTGGAGAATGTACGGACATTATCCTTCTTTTAAAGGATGGTACCTGAGCATGGAGATTAGCCGACAGACGAAGGGAGCTATCGAGGCATTTCGAACCCTCGGTACGCAATGCAAACAGATCAGTGACGGACTACCCACCTTTATTTCTCCATGGATAGACGGAAAGAAAGCCGTGCTGGCCGCCAGCGGGCAGTTGAGCAAAGAGGATGCGGTGTCGTTGCAAGATCATGAAAGGGAATGGAACGAGATCTTTGACGGCATTAAGGGTTCGGTAGATGCCGTGGCCTTTCAGGATGGACATATCAATTACCACGAGCTTGAAGATTTTTTTAGGATCAACAAAAAACTCGCCGATCGTTATTCGATGCAGTGCTGGACCAACGCCGAGAGCTTTGACCGGGATATGCCGATCAAATTTCTTCCGATCAAATTCGAAAAATTGCGTCTGAAACTCGAAGCTGCCGCCCGGGCA
>CAZZLP010000097.1:0-5792 GCA_964654705.1 uncultured Chitinophaga sp. | reverse complement strand
ATTCCACGCCCCTTTTCATAAGCTCGCGTACCGTGGCAACGATATCATTGGTGGCCAGGGCTACGTGCTGGCATCCTTCTCCATTGTAAAATTCAAGAAATTCCTCTACCTGACTTTTTCGCTTTCCTTCGGCAGGCTCATTGATTGGAAACTTTACGAACCCGTTACCGCTGCTCATCACTTTGCTCATGAGGGCCGAATACTCGGTAGAGATGTCCTCATCATCAAAGGTCAAAATATTCTTGAAACCCATTACATCCTCGTAGAACTTGACCCAGGGATTCATCTGATTCCATCCTACATTGCCCACGCAATGGTCTACGTAGAGCAAGCCACAATCGGCAGGTGCAAAGTCGGGATTGGACCAAGCGCGGTAACCAGGCATGAACAAGCCGTTGTAGTTTTTTCTTTCTATAAAAAGATGGACCGTGTCACCGTAGGTATGAATACCGCTCATGACCACTTCGCCCTGGACGTCTTGTAAACGAACGGGCTCCATATAACTTTTGGCACCGCGACGAGTGGTTTCGTTCCAGGCATTGGTGGCGTCGGCCACGCGAAGTGAAAGACATCTTACACCGTCGCCATGTCGGTGAACATGTTCGGCAATGAAATGATCGGGCCGCAGTGCGGTGGTAAGCACGAACGTGAGCTTATGCTGACGAACCGCATAGCTGGCGCGGTCCTTGATACCCGTCTCGGGACCCGCATAGGCCAAGGCCTGAAAACCGAAAGCACTCATGTAATAATGGGCCGCCTGCTTGGCATTGCCGACATAAAACTCTACATAATCGGTTCCTTCCAGCGGAAGAAAATCGGCAGCAGCGCTTTGCGCAGCCGAGCGGGTGGCGATGGCAATGTCGTTCATAATGCAAAAATATAGAAAATTGGCTCCTGTCTTCGCGGGGGTTGCCGACACACCTGTTATCTTTGCGCCATGCTAAAAGTGGGCATCTTAGGAGGAGGGCAACTGGGCCGAATGCTCTTGCAGGCCGCCGCCAACTACCCCGTAGAGACCCATGTGCTCGAAAATGATCTGGACTGCCCGGCCTCTTCGCTCTGTGATTATTTTACACTGGGCGACATTCGCAATTTTGAAGACGTCTACGCTTTTGGAAGATCACTGGACCGGCTTACCATCGAAATAGAACAGGTCAATATCGAGGCCTTAGAAAAACTGGCGGCTGAGGGGGTTGTTGTTATACCGGCACCACGCGTCTTACGGCTAATCAAAAACAAGATCGTTCAAAAAGAATATTACAAAGAACATCACATACCCACGGCCGATTTTCTGATTACCCGATCACGTGCCGAATTAAATGACCACCTTTCTTTTTTACCCGCCGTACACAAGATCGGCGAAGGAGGCTATGACGGTAAAGGCGTACAACTGTTAACGAATGCCGCCATGCTTAGCAAAGGCTTTGACGAACCGGCAGTGCTGGAGAAAATGGTTCCGATTAAAAAAGAACTGGCCGTGATGGTCGCCATCAACGAAAAAAATCAAACCGCTGTATATCCGGTAGTCGAAATGTGCTTTGACCCTGCCCTAAACTTACTCGATTACCAGCTTTGTCCGGCCCAAGTGGATGAAGACATAGCCACCCGGGCCACCGAGATCGCCTTAAAGGTCGTGCAGGGATTCGGATCTTCGGGGCTTTACGCCGTAGAGATGTTTTTGGACCAGCAAGACCGGCTGCTTGTCAACGAGACCGCCCCGCGCGTTCACAATAGCGGCCATCATAGTATTGAAGCCATTGAATCGTCACAATTCGATATGCTCTGGCGCATTTTATTATCGCAGCCGCTGGGCTCGACTCGCCTGCTGAGCCCCTCTGTAATGATCAATCTAATAGGCACTGGTACCACCGGGCCGGCCCACTATCAAGGGCTCAACGAGGCAGCATCGACCCCGGAACTCTATGTGCATTGCTATGATAAAAAGATCAGTAAGCCCGGAAGAAAAATGGGACACATGACCCTCTTGGGCAGTGATATCGCACCGCTTCGAGAGCAAGCCCGCCAACTCAAAAACAAGATCGTCGTAAGCGGGTCTAACGAAAGATAATCAGATTTTTACCGTCTTATACTGTGTGCCATTTGGCGTAACAACGCTATCTTTAATAGCCAATTAGCTTTCATGAGAAAATTTTTTTTATGCGGGGTACTGCCCCTGCTCTTGTTGACCTTTGTCAGCTGCAGTGATTCTTCGAAAAAATCGCCGGCCGCCATGGGGGCAGCCGAAAAAAACAAGCCGCTCAAAGTTGACCTTTTTGTTGTTAGACCCACTCCTTATGCCGAAACCATCGAGGTACCCGGCACCATTGTAGCCAACGAGTCGGTAGAGATCCACCCCGAAGTAGCCGGCCGGATCGTGACCTTGTCGGTCGAAGAAGGGAAATTTGTCGAAAAAGGAACTTTGCTGGCCAAGCTAAATGATGCCGACCTGGTTGCCCAACTAAATAAACTGGAGATACAATTGCAACTAGCCCAGCAAACAGAAAAAAGACAATCGCAACTCTTAAAGATCCAGGGCATCAGCCAACAAGACTATGACATTAGCCTTTTGCAGGTCAACAGTCTGAAAGCTGACATTGGTATCATCAAGACCAGTATTGCCAAGACAGAGATCAGAGCTCCCTTTAGCGGTAAGCTGGGTCTTCGTAACATCAGTAACGGAGCGTATGTAAACGCTGCCTCGGTGATTGCGGTTATCCATCAAACCGATCAGCTCAAGCTCGATTTCTCGGTTCCTGAAAAATATATTGGCAAGATCCGTAACGGGCAGGTCGTACGATTTGGTTTCGAAAGCACCGGCGATTCGCTTTCGGCCAGGGTCATTGCGACAGAATCGGCGGTCACAGAAAATAGCAGAAGTCTTCGGGTAAGAGCCAGGGTCATTGCCCAAAGTTCTCTCTTATTGCCCGGCAGCTTTGCCAAGGTCAGCATCGGGTTTGATCCGGATCCCAATACACTTTTAATACCCACTCAATCTATCTTGCCACAGGCCCGCGGTAAAAAAGTGATCTTGTACAAAGGAGGTACCGCGGTCTTTACCGATGTAAAGACCGGCTCCAGAACTCCCGACGCCGTACAGATTACCGAAGGGCTCAAGGCGGGCGATACCGTGGTAACGACCGGACTGCTCAGCGTAAGACCCGAAGCCGCACTGACCATTGGTAAAATATTGAATCTACAACAATGAACCTCGCAGAACTAAGTCTTCGAAGGCCCATTCTGGCCGTGGTCATGAACATGATCATCGTACTGTTTGGGGTGATCGGTTTTAAGTTTTTAGGGGTTCGCGATTATCCAGCCATCGATCCGCCTAACATCAGTGTGCGTACCTCCTACCCTGGTGCCAACCCCGATATCATAGAAACGCAGATCACCGAGCCGCTCGAGAAATCGATCAACGGTATTGCGGGTATTAAGAACATCACCTCCTCGAGCAGCAATGGGACCAGCAATATCAATGTAGAATTCGAGCTGGGGGTAGACCTCGAGGCCGCCGCCAACGATGTACGCGATAAGGTTTCACAGTCCGTTCGTTCGCTGCCCTCCGATCTGGACGCCCCTCCCGTGGTATCCAAAGCCGATGCCAGCTCCGATCCCATCATCTCTATGACGGTGCAAAGCCCTAACCGCGATCAGCTGGCCATTACCGAATATGCTACCAATGTATTGGTTGAAAGACTACAAACCATACCCGGCGTTAGTGCGGTACAGATCTGGGGAGAAAAACGATATGCCATGCGCATCTGGTTAGAGCCCTCAAGACTCAATGCGCTGGGCATAACCGTGGGCGATGTGCAAGCCGCCCTTAGCCGCGAGAACAGTGAGTTGCCCTCTGGAAAGATCGCCGGTTCTTCTATTGAGCTGTCGGTAAGAACCTTTGGCCGCATGAACAGCGAGGATGATTTCAATAACCTGATTATTAAAAATGTGAATGGGGCCGACGTAAAACTCAAAGACGTAGGTGAAGCCGTGTTGGGCCCCGAGAACGAAGAAACGTTGATGCGGGGCAACGGAACTCCCATGATCGCGCTGGCCATTATTCCGCTTCCCGGTTCGAACTATGTATCGATCTCCAACGAATTCTACAAGCGACTTGAGCAGATTAAAAAAGATGTACCTACCGATATAACGCTCAACATTGGTCTGGATCAGACCAGGTTCATCAAAAAATCGATTCTCGAGGTTCAAGAGACGCTGATGATCGCATTTTTGCTGGTGGTCATGATCATCTATGCCTTTTTCAGGGATTGGATCATTGCGCTTCGTCCGCTCATTGATATTCCGGTCTCGCTGATCGGTGCTTTCTTTATCATGTACCTGATGGGCTTTACCATCAATGTGCTCTCTTTGCTGGCCATTGTGCTGGCGACCGGACTGGTGGTCGATGACGGTATCGTGGTCACCGAAAATATCTATAAACGGATCGAAAAGGGAATGAACAAATGGCAAGCCGCCGTAGAGGGATCGCGCGAGATCTACTTTGCCGTTATTGCCACCTCCATTACCCTGGCGATCGTCTTTTTACCGATCATATTTCTGGAAGGATTCGTGGGGCGTTTGTTTCGTGAGTTCGGGATCGTTGTATCGGGTGCGGTCTTGATCTCCGCATTCGTCTCTCTGACACTAACTCCGGTGCTCAATGTAAAGCTGACCAAGAAAGATCCCGGTAAGCACGGGTGGTTCTACCGATTTACCGAGCCTTTCTTTAGCTGGATGGAAAACACCTACCAACGCCAATTGCGAAACTTCTTAAAAGTTCGCGTGATCGGTCTGATCATTGTGGGTCTTTGTCTGGCCGCCATTTATTTTGTAGGAAGCAACCTGCAATCCGAGATCGCCCCAATGGAAGACCGCAGCCAATTCAGGCTACAGCTGACCGCGCCGGAGGGCACCTCGTTCGATGCCATGGACAACTACGTTAACAAGGTAACACAAATGGTACTCGACTCCATACCCGAGCGTACCATGCTATTTAGTATCACTTCGCCGGGGTTTACCGGTTCAGGCAATGCCAACACCGGATTTGTGAGGGTCACCCTTACGGATCCCTCGTTGCGGGAGCGTTCACAAAGCGATCTGGCAAAGATGATCAACAAAAACCTGTCTCGCTACAACGAAGGCAGGGGCTTTGTGATCGAGGAGCAGACCATCTCGGTAAACCGTAGAGGCGGTCAACCTGTTTCTTTTGTGGTTCAGCATAACAATTTTGACAAGCTCACCAAGTCTCTTCCTAAAATAATCGAAGAGGCCCGCAATAGCAAGATCTTGCAGAACCCTGACGCCGATCTTAAATTCAATCGCCCCGAACTAAAGGTAGAGATCGACCGGTTAAAGGCCGCGGCACTGGGGGTTAGCGTAACCGATGTATCGCAAACATTGCAACTGGCCTTCAGCAACCGACGCATGGGTTATTTTACAAAAGATGGCAAGCAGTACAGTGTCATGGGACAAGTGGCAAGAAGCGATCGGGACGATCCGGGTGACCTGCGACAACTTTTTGTTCGCAACAACAAAGGAGAACTGATCTCGATGGACAACCTTATCAATATCGAAGAGACCAACAGCCCTCCTACCATTTACCACTTTAACCGCTACAAGTCGGCGACCATCTCTGCCGGATTGCAACCCGGCTACACTATCGGCGATGGCATCAAAGAGATGGAACGGATCGCGAACTTGGTATTGGACGATACCTTTACCACTTCGTTGAGCGGATCATCGCGCGATTTTAAAGAGAGCTCGAGCAATACTTCATTCGCTTTTTTACTGGCCCT
>CAZZLP010000096.1:0-5822 GCA_964654705.1 uncultured Chitinophaga sp. | reverse complement strand
GGGCCGAAGGTGTTGTTGCGGGGGTCGGCGCTGCGGTCTCTTGCGGGGCTTTTGAATCGGTCGATGTGGCGGAAGCAGTAGGAGCTGCAGCGGGTGTGGCACTGTTAAGTAATGAGCTGATGTCTTCGCCGGCCTTTCCGATAATGGCCAGCAGGTCATTGACCTGAAGTTTGGCCCCTTTATCGGCACCTATGTGTAACAAGACACCGTCTTTGTAGCTTTCGAGCTCCATGGTAGCCTTGTCGGTCTCTACTTCTGCGAGCAGGTCTCCTTTTTTTACCGTGTCGCCTACCTTTTTATGCCAGGCAGCGATCACACCCTCCGTCATGGTATCACTCAATCGGGGCATTAAGATCACTTCAGCCATTCGCCGTTCGATTTAAGGCTCGAAATTAAGGAAAATGCGCTATCAGTAGTCCAGCTCAAGCCGCAGGCGTTCCTTTAGCTCCTGTACCAGCGGATATTGTTTAACGAGTTCCTGAAACTGCTCTTTGCTGCTTAGCATTCCTTCGACAGGAGTGGTAGTACCGGTGGGTTCTTGCACCAATACGGTAAACTGCAGTCCTCGGATCTGCAGTTGCTGCTGCAAAAACTCAAATAGAGCATTTCGTTCTTGCTCAATGAACTTTTGCTCGATGTTATTGGATGTTACCACCTCAAAACTGGTGGCATCACTGATGCGTAGCTGAGCCAATCCAAAAGGTTGGGCCGCAGGATTGCGGTCTGCACGCAGTTTGTCGGTGTATTGCCCCCAGGCTTTGGTCAGCGCCTCGCTCTCGAGGATATTTTCGGATGATTTGTTCTTATCGATTCCGCTTCCTTTGAATTGCTGTCTGATCTTGTCGAGCGCACTCAGGCGAGGTGTTTCAATGGTCAATCGGGCACCGGGCGAAGAGGCGGGTGTATCGGTGGTGTTGCTAACCGGCGAAGGAGGTGGTGTAGCCGGTTTGCTGCGAGGGGCAGTAGCGGAGGCCGCTGGTTTTTTGCCAGGGCCCGAGCCGGTATACAAGCGTATAGGAGCGGTTCTGAATCCCAGCGGCGCGTCAGCTATTTTTTTTTTGACCACCAAACCGGAATCGTCGGTGCTGATCGAAAGCGCCTGTTGCAAATAAGCGAGTTTGATCAGGGCCATTTCTACATGCAGTCGTTTGTTGCGTGCTGTGCGGTAATTGAGCTCGGCTTCGCTCAGGATATTCAGGGCACTCACCAGGTAAGCGGCACTGGTGGTGGTTGCGTTTTGTTCGTATTGCAGCTTGAATGTCTCTACCGTATCGAGCAAGACCGCGGCCTGCCGGTCTTTGCATACCAATAGATTTCTGAAGAATTCGGCCAGCCCGTTCAATACCAGATCGCCTTCGAATCCCTTTCTGTTTATTTCATCGTATAGTACGATCATGCCGCTCAGGTCTTGCTGCTGCATCATGGCCAGCAACTTAAAATAGTAATCGGCATCCAGTATGTTAAGGTGTTCAATGGTGGTAGTGTAAAGCAAATTGCCATTGGTAAAACTTACGATCTTATCGAGCATGCTCAGCGCATCCCTGAGACAGCCTTCGCTTTTTTGGGCGATCAGTTGCAGTGCGGGCCTTTCGGCATTTACCTTTTCTTGCTGGCAGATCTTTTCTAGATGAGCCACGGTATCTTCTGTGGTAATGCGTTTGAAATCGAAGATCTGGCAGCGACTTAAAATGGTCGGAAGAATCTTGTGCTTTTCTGTAGTGGCCAAAATAAATATGGCATAAGGAGGTGGCTCCTCGAGTGTCTTAAGAAATGCATTGAAAGCTTGTTGAGAGAGCATGTGAACCTCGTCGATCACATACACCTTGTAGCGACCGGCCTGTGGAGCAAATCGTACCTGTTCGGTCAGTTGTCGAATATCATCCACCGAGTTGTTCGAGGCGGCATCTAGCTCAAAGTAATTCATCGAGGCCCCTTCGTTGAACGATGCACAACTACTGCACTTGTTGCAAGCCTCGCCTTGCGCAGTGGGCTTTTCGCAGTTGATGGTCTTGGCCAAAATACGGGCGCAGGTGGTCTTGCCTACACCCCGGGGTCCGCAAAACAAAAAGGCATGGGCCAACTGTTGGTTGCGAATGGCATTCTTAAGGGTGGTGGTAATATGGTCTTGCCCCAGTACGCTGTCGAACTGTTGAGGTCTGTACTTACGGGCCGAAACGATGAACCTGTCCATGACTGCAAGATAATAAACGGCGCAACAAACGCGGGTCGTGCCATCGTGTTGTGAATAAGTAAAAGTCTATAAAAAAGGATGTCTCTCGGCCGGGCGGCTGCGGTCGAACGAGTAGCGCCAGGTAATGAGCTTGCGGGTGGGATAGGCATCACCAATACCCTGTGCAATGTTGAGCATTTTGGGGTTAAAGTCACCGATCCATTGCAGTTCGTAGTAGTTGTAGCGGCCAATGGCCTGGATCACGAATTTGGCCTCGTTGATCATATAGGCATCGACCCCTTTGCCCTGAAATTCCGGGATCACTCCAAAGATGATACCGGTAAATCGTTTGTTGGGACGGGTGTGTTTGATGAACAAAAATTTCAGCTTGTGCCACCAGTCGAATTTTCCATCGAGGTATTTGAACCATTGGTTCAGGTCAGGGATATTGACAAAAAATCCGATCGGTTCTTGCTGGTAATAGACGAACCAAACGATCTTTTCGTCCATGACCGGCTTCATTCTCTTGAAAAGAGCAATAGCTACCTCCTCTCTCATCTCTTTGAGCCCGCCGTGGCCGGCCCAGGCCTTGTTGTAGATATAGGTAAAGTCTTGCGCGAATTTTTCTAGCTGGTCTTTTTTAATACAGACTGCTCTGTACGCCGGATCTTTTTTGATGAGTGCGTGCCGCTCGATCAATTTTTGGCTGATCTCTTTGGTGGGATCCAGTCCAAAGCAGATCTGGTCAAAGAAGGGGTTGAACCCATAGCCTTCAAAAAGTTGTCTATAATAAGGCTTGTTGTAGTTCATGCAATACAGCGGGGGCTGAAAGCCTTCTACAATGAGCCCCCACCAGCGGTCTCGTTCTCCAAAATTGATGGGGCCATCCATTCCCTCCATGCCCCGGGCCTGTAGCCAGGCTTTGGCCGTATCAAAAAGCAGGTTGGCGGCCTCCTGGTCGTTGATGCAATCAAAAAATCCGATACCTCCTACGGGGTATTGATCTCCCTTGGTGCGGTAGCGGCTGTTGACAAAGGCGGCGATCCTCCCAATTTTTTGACCCTTTTCGTCTAGCAATATCCAGCGAATGGCCTCCCCAAAGCGAAAGGCCTTATTTTTTTTAGGATCAAAGACCTCCTCTACATCCTTATCTAGGGGGCGTATATAATTGGGATCACCGGCATAGAGTCGGACGTTGACCTCCAAAAAAGCAGCGCGAAGCCGAGTGGTATTTACTTCTATAACCTGCACAGCGACAAAGGTAGCGAACCGGGGGCCCGAAACCCGATTTAGGGCTTTTGCAAACCAGGATTTTTCTTTTCGATTTTTCGTGCCCCGCCCTTACCTTTGCGGCCAGAAAAATACGGGTCTGCAGCCCGTTTCTTTAAACTCTTTAGACATGGCAAATACCGGTAAAGTAAAACAGGTCATCGGCGCGGTTATCGACGTGCAATTCGATGGCAAACTTCCTGAGATCTACAATGCGCTCGAACTTAAAAAAGAGAACGGCGATATGCTGGTGCTCGAAGTGCAACAACACTTGGGCGAAGACAGCGTTCGTACCATTGCCATGGATGGTACCGAGGGATTGGTACGCGGAATGGCCGTGACCGATACTGGCAAGGCGATCGCCATGCCCACCGGCGAAGGCATCAAAGGAAGACTCTTTAATGTAACCGGAGATCCCATCGATGGATTGCCTGCTGTCAGCAAGACCAACGGTCGTCCCATTCACAGTCAACCCCCTGCCTTCGAAAACCTGAGTACCGCATCGGAGGTTCTGTATACCGGTATCAAAGTAATTGACCTGATCGAGCCCTACGCAAAAGGAGGTAAGATCGGACTTTTCGGTGGCGCCGGTGTAGGCAAGACCGTTCTGATCCAAGAGCTCATCAATAATATCGCCAAGGCTTATTCTGGTCTGTCTGTATTTGCAGGCGTAGGAGAGCGTACCCGCGAAGGAAACGATCTGATGCGTGAAATGATCGAGGCCGGTATTATGAAATACGGTGACGATTTCAAACACAGCATGGAAGAAGGCGGTTGGGACCTTAGCAAAGTGAACATGAACGAACTAGCCGATTCTAAAGCCACGTTCGTATTCGGACAAATGAACGAACCCCCCGGCGCCCGTGCCCGTGTGGCCTTGTCGGGTCTGACCATTGCCGAGTATTACCGCGATGGGGATGGCCAGGGAAAAGGGAAAGACATTTTGTTCTTCGTAGACAATATCTTCCGCTTTACACAAGCGGGTTCTGAGGTATCTGCGCTGTTGGGTCGTATGCCCTCTGCGGTAGGATATCAGCCCACGTTGGCCACCGAAATGGGTATCATGCAAGAGCGTATCACTTCTACCAAGAACGGATCGATCACCTCGGTACAGGCGGTATACGTACCTGCCGATGACTTGACCGCTCCGGCTCCAGCCACCACGTTCGCTCACCTGGATGCCACCACGGTACTTTCTCGTAAGATCGCTGACTTGGGTATTTATCCTGCGGTGGACCCTCTGGATTCTACCTCTCGTATCTTGACCCCGCAAGTGGTGGGAGAGGCGCACTATCAATGTGCCAATCGTGTCAAATCTATGTTACAACGCTACAAAGAGCTGCAAGACATCATTGCCATCTTGGGTATGGACGAGTTGAGCGACGATGATAAGTTGGTCGTATCCCGTGCCCGTCGTGTACAGCGATTCCTTTCACAGCCCTTCCACGTGGCTGAGGCCTTTACAGGACTCAAAGGAGTGCTGGTTCCTATTGAAGAGACCATTCGTGGTTTTAATATGATCATGGACGGCGAGGTCGACGAGTATCCCGAAGCGGCCTTTAACCTGGTGGGTACTATCGACGATGCCATTGAAAAAGGCAAGAAATTGCTGGCACAGGCCAAGGCCTAAGCCACAAAGTATATTATCATGAAGATCGAGATACTTACTCCCGAAAAGAAACTGTTCAGCGGCGAAGCCTATGGGGTTCAGATGCCCGGACTGACCGGTTCGTTCGAAGTGTTAGAAAAACATGCTCCGCTTATCAGTGCACTCAAGGCCGGAACGGTCAAGGTGCTTCGCGATAAGCAACAAGACCTGGCAAAATTTTCTATCGATGGCGGATTCGTAGAAGTCATCAACAATCAGGTAACGGTGTTGGTAGAGGGTGGCGTGGCGCTCTAACGGAGTAATGGATCTGATGGAAGCGGCAAATGCTAGTTGAGCTGCGGATCGATCGGAAAATTGATCATCATCGCGTACTTATTGCCCATGCTCTTGAGCGTCTCGTTCCAAATTTCCTGAGGTTTTCTGTTAAAGACAAGCGAGGAGGTTGCCGGTGTGGTCAGCCAACTGCTTTGGGTAATCTCTTCTGTCAGTTGACCAGCCTCCCAGCCGGCGTAGCCAATAAAAAACCGGATCCTGGCAGGGTCTAGGGCATCTTCTTTGAGCAGGTCGATTACGGTACTAAAGTCACCTCCCCACCAGATTCCTTTTGTTACTTCGCGGCTACCGGGTATGAGTCTCGGATACTGGTGAATAAAGTGCAGCGAATCGGTTTGCACCGGTCCTCCGTAGAAGAGCGGCCAATTTTTTGTTTGTAGCTCGGGTACCAGTTGACTTAGATTTTGTTTGTAGCGCCGGGTCAATACAAACCCTACGCTA
>CAZZLP010000095.1:0-5847 GCA_964654705.1 uncultured Chitinophaga sp. | reverse complement strand
CGCTCGGTGGCCAACATCATCCAGCGCGGAGGCACCATATTAAAGACGGCACGGAGCAAAGAATTCATGCAAAAGGAAGGTCGCCAAAAAGCCTATGATAATTTAAAGAAGAGAGAAATAGACGGATTGGTCATTATCGGTGGCGATGGTTCTTTCAGAGGAGCTGTTACGTTTAGTAAAGAATTCAACATTCCTTGTGTGGGAATAGCGGGTACCATCGATAAGGATATTGCCGGTACCGATTTTACCATTGGGTTCGATACAGCGGCCAACACAGCGGTAGAGGCTATTGACAAGATCAGAGATACTATGGAAGCGCATGACCGTGTCTTTGTTATTGAGGTCATGGGAAGAGATGCCGGCTACATTGCCTTGCATAGCGGTATGGCCACGGGTGCTGAATCTATTTTGATTCCGGAGCAAAAGACAGATATTAACGACATCATTGCATCACTCAAAGAAAAAGAGAGAAGAAAAAAACTAGTCAATCTTATCGTGGTGGCCGAAGGGGATGATTTTGGAGGTGGCAACGAAGTGGGCCGGGTATTAAAGGAACATCTTCCAAAAGCGGAGATCCGGGTATGTATTCTGGGTCACATCCAGCGCGGTGGGGCTCCCAGCTGCATCGATCGCACCATTGCCAGCCGAATGGGCTACCATGCCGTCGAATGTTTACTTGAGGGCAGACACAATGTATTCGTCGGTATTCTGAACAACCAGATGAACTACATTCCGTTGGAGCAAGCCGTCAAAATGAAAGGAACCATCAACGAGGAATGGCTCAATATCGTTAAGATCCTGGCCAAATAACCAATGCCTCGACAATTTGTTAATACCCATGGCAAAACATCTCGATAAATACCTGCACCGAAGCCTTGATAACGAAGCCGGCAAGCAACACGCATACAAACGAACCAAGATCGTAGCCACCGTGGGCCCTGCCTGTGAAAGCTATGATCAAATGCTGGCGCTGGTCAAAGCCGGGGTCAATGTGTTTCGGCTTAATTTTTCGCATGGTGCTCACGAAGATAAAGCGCGGATCATAGCTGACATTCAACGCATCAATAAATCGCAACCCTATAATATTGCCGTCTTAGCTGACCTGCAAGGGCCCAAGTTACGGGTGGGCGACATAGAGGGAGGATCGATGGTCATCCATGAAGGAGACATGCTGACATTTACCAACGAAAAAGTGGTAGGAAATTTTGAACGGATCTATGTCTCTTACCCCAACCTTCACAAAGATGTGAAAAAAGGCGAAAAGATCTTACTAGACGATGGAAAAATGGAAGTGATTGTAGAGGAGATCACTACTAAAAAAGAAGTTCGGGTAAAGGTTTTGCTCGGAGGAACGTTGCTTCCCAAAAAAGGAATCAACCTGCCCGAGACAAACATCTCACTACCTGCGCTGACCGAAAAGGACCTCAATGACCTACAATTTATCTTTACGCAACCGGTAGACTGGATCGCGCTATCGTTTGTGAGAAGCACCGCTTGCGTGCACCAACTCAAAGAGCTGGTCAGAAAGCAAGGACATAAAGCAAAGGTGATCGCCAAGATCGAAATGCCACAGGCGGTAAGTCATCTGCGAGATATTATCATAGAGAGCGATGGCATCATGATCGCCCGAGGCGATTTGGGAGTGGAGTTGCCGGTAGAGGCAGTGCCTTTATTACAAAAAGACATCATTAAAAAATGTATCCACCGTGCTAAACCCGTTATTGTGGCGACACAAATGATGGAGAGTATGATGGAGCGTACCAAACCCAACCGCAGTGAGATCTCGGATGTAGCCAATGCCGTGCTGGAAGGAACGGATGCCGTAATGCTGAGTGGGGAGACTGCCGTGGGGCAACACCCTCAGTTAGTAGTAGAGACCATGACCCGAATTATATTAGAGGTGGAGGCCAAAGGCTATGATTACAATCGCGATGAGATGTTGCGGCCGCAACCTCACTCGCCTTCGCTGCTCAGTGATGCGATCTGCTACAATGCCTGTAAACTGGCCGAAGATGTCAATGCGGATGCTATTATTGGAATGACCCAAAGCGGCTACACCGGGTTTATGCTGAGCAGTTACCGTCCTAAGGCCCCTCTATATATTTTTACCAAAGAACGTTCGCTAGTCAACCAGCTAAGCTTAAGTTGGGGCGTACGAGCCTTCTATTACGACGAAGAAGAAAGTCTGGACGAGATCTTCAAAGATCAGATCAACATTTTAAAAGAGAGGTCGTTCCTAAAAAAAGGAGATGTGGTAATCAACACGGGTAGCACACCAGTGCATTTGCATTTACCTACCAACGTGGTCAAGATAGCGAATGTAGAATAAAAGCAGACTCAGCGTTTTCTGATCTTGATATTACGATACCAGACCTTATCGCCATGATCTTGTAAACCGATTCTTCCCGTCTGGTAGGTTCCAAAACCGGGCATCTTGGCAAATTTGCTGCCTGCGATCAGCTTTTTCCATTCATCTCCCCAAAGTTGCACGGATACTACGTTGACCTGATTCAGGAATAATTCGAGCTTTCCTTTTTTACAAATAATCTCGACCTGGTTCCATTGATCATAGGGCTTGACAGTCTCTTGGCTGCAAGAAATAAGGTCGTACAGATCACCGGCGCGGTGCTTGACGATCTTTGCATCAGGATGTCCCTGATTATCGAGCACCTGCATTTCAGGAGCGGTCATCCAAGGCCATTGATAACGAGTACTGTCTTCGTGAATGTAGAACATGATCCCACTGTTGCCGTTTTGGGCGATCTTCCATTCAAGTTTTAAATGAAAATCGGTAAAGACCTCATCAGTTACGATATCACCCCCACCCTTGATCTGCCAACCCTCTTTTTGACTGGGGTCCAGCCATAACGCACCGTCTTGTACTTTCCAAGCCGCGCCAATGGGAGCTCCCCCATATTTATGCCAGCCTTTTGTCGTGCTCCCGTCAAAAAGCAACTCCCACCCTTGTTTTCGCTCCTGACTCGACAGCGTGTTGGGGGCTTGGGCAATGGCGGTAAGACCATGCCAACAAAGCAATCCGATGAATAGCGACAGATTTTTTTTCATATTATTTTGTATGTAAGGCCAAAATATAGCGCACCATTGTTTCGGCATCATCTTGCGAAATAGCAGGATGTGGTGTCATAGGAACATTACCCCAGTTGCCGACCCCTCCTTTGATGATCTTACCAGCCAATGCACTGATGGCATCATTGGGGGCACCGGCATATTTTTCGGCGATGGCGCGGTACGAGGGTCCTGTCATTTGTTCTTCTACCTTGTGACAGGTAAGACAATCACTTTTGGCGACCAGCGCAAGACCTTTGTCGGATACGGCACGCTGCGAGGGATCCTCGACCGCAGCTTTTGTTTTAACAGAGGCAGCATCATTACCTTTTTCATCGGCTGCAGAGGGGCCGCTTTCAGATCCGCCACAGGCGCTGAGCAACAGTAGAGCAAAGAAGTAACACAGCGATCGAGAGCGAGCAAAGAGCATAGGGTATATTTTTTTATAAATATAAAACTTAAACCATGAACCACTGTATTAGTCAAGCCCCAGTAAACTGCGGTTGGTGGAGCGGTCTGTACCTCCGGCGGCAAAATCATCGAAATTCTTATCGGTTACCCGAATAATATGCTCCTTGATAAAAGGAGCACCCTCTTTGGCCCCCAGCTCGGGATGCTTTATACAACATTCCCACTCCATCACCGCCCATCCGGGATAATCGTACTGCGCCAGTTTGCTAAAGATCGATTTAAAATCGACTTGCCCGTCTCCTGGAGAACGGTAGCGTCCTGCGCGGTTGGCCCAGGGCTGATACCCTCCAAAGGTTCCTTGTTTTCCGGAGGCATTGAACTCTGCATCCTTTACATGAAAGGCACGGATTCTTTCGTGATAATGATCGATGTACTGTAAATAATCCAGTTGTTGCAACACAAAATGAGAAGGATCGTAGAGCAAACAAGCGCGGGGGTGGCCGTTGACCTCTTTCAAAAACATTTCATACGTAATTCCATCAAAGAGGTCCTCTCCGGGATGCACCTCGTAACAAAGATCCACACCACAGGCATCGAAACGATCTAAAATAGGTCTCCAGCGCTTGCCCAATTCGGCAAAACCTTCTTCGACCAGACCGTTCGGGCGTTGTGGCCACGGATGAAACGTTGGCCAGAGAAGCGACCCGCTAAAAGTGGCATGTGCCGTTAGCCCCAGGTGGGCCGAGGCCAATGCCCCATACTCCATTTGTTGAACGGCCCATTGGGTACGGGCTGTTCTATTTCCCCTTACCTCTTCGGGAGCGAATGCATCAAATAGCTGATCATAGGCAGGATGAACCGCCACCAACTGCCCCTGCAGATGCGTGGACAACTCCGAGATCTGCATACCATGTTCTTGAACGATACCTTTTATCTCATCGGCGTAGGTCTTGCTAGTTGCGGCCTTTTGCAGATCGATACACCGCTTGTCCCACGTGGGAATTTGAACGGCCGTGTAGCCAAGCGAGGCAGCCCATTTACAAATAGAGGATAACGAATTAAAAGGCGCCTCGTTGCTCATAAACTGCGCCAAAAAGATACCGGGTCCTTTTAGGGTTGTCATTGCGTGCTGGTTATACTGATAGATCGATCCATTTTTGTGTGGTGCCAGAAGAAGCGATCATGGTCTCTATAAAAGCCATTCCGCGCACCCCTTCTTCAGTTCCGGGGTAATCTTGTTCTAACGCCGAAGGTGCCTGCCCTTGCGCCTTGGCACGAATGGTCAATGAAAAGTTACGATACAGGTTGGCAAAGGCCTCCAGGTATCCTTCGGGATGACCGGCCGGCACACGCGTATTATGTGTTGCAGCAGCCGACACATAACCGGTACCGGTGCGAACGTTCTCGGCGGGTCTATCAGGCCATTTTAAGAGTAGTGTATTGGGATCTTGCTGATGCCATTCCAATCCGCCTTTTTCGCCATAGACACGAATACAAACCTTATTCTCTTCTCCTGCGGCCACTTGTGTGGCCATCAGTACGCCACTTGCTCCATTATTAAAACGCAACAAGGCTGCTCCGTCGTCATCGAGCTTTCGTAATGCCACCAGGGTGTGCACATCGGCGCAAAGTTGAGTTACCTGCAGACCGCTCACATATTCGATCAGATTAAAAATATGCGTACCGATGTCTCCCATGGCACCGGCTGCTCCGCTGCGAGAGGGGTCTGTTCTCCAAGAGGCTTGCTTATGCTGCGACCCTTCTAAAAAAGTATGTAACCAGCCTTGGGGATACTCGCCATAAATTTTACGGATCGTACCGAGAGCTCCTGCAGCAATGCGCGCACGCGCCTCTTTGATCATGGGGTAGCCGGTGTACGTGTGGCAGAGCAAAAGGTCAAGGCCGGTCTCTTTTCTTTTTTGATCAATTTGCCTTGCTTCTGCCAAAGAAAAGGCCATCGGCTTTTCGAGTACCACATGAAACCCTTTTTCGAGGGCCATCAGAGCGGGTTCTGTGTGCAGGTGATTGGGAGTAACGATGGCCACGATATCGACTCTTTTATCGGCAGGCAGGGCAGCCTCTTTAACGAGCATCGCCCTGTAATTATCATAGACCCGTTCGGGATCCAAAAAAAGGTCTTGACCAGTCAATTTCGAACAAACGGGATCGGCACTAAAGGCACCGGCCACCAGCTCGATTTGTCCGTCAAGTGCAGCAGCCATGCGGTGTACGGCTCCAATAAAAGAACCTCTTCCGCCCCCGATCATGGCCATCCTTAATTTTCGTTGCATAAACAAGCAAATACAAGTGAGCATTAAAAATACTATATTTATTTTCAATTGCTTGCCATGAAACCAACTACTCGTATTC
>CAZZLP010000094.1:0-5948 GCA_964654705.1 uncultured Chitinophaga sp. | reverse complement strand
AAAAGCTTAACGAATTAGGAGTGGCGTATGTCTATTTCGATGGAAGCACTTCGGCTCCCGACAGAGAAAAGGCCATTCAGCGTTTTCAGCAAGACGAATCGGTACGCGTGTTTCTGATCTCGTTAAAAGCGGGCGGTGTGGGACTTAACCTGACCGCTGCCGACTATGTATATATTATGGATCCTTGGTGGAACCCTGCTGTAGAACAACAAGCCATTGACCGGACGCATCGCATCGGGCAGACGAAAAATATTTTTGCCTATCGGATGATCTGTAAGGATACGATCGAAGATAAAATTCTGCAGCTGCAAGATAAAAAGCGCAACCTGGCGAAAGATATTATCGCAGACGATCAGGGATTCGTGAAAACGCTTACCCGCGAAGACGTAGAATACCTCTTTAGTTGATCGTTTTGACCAGAAAGGCCCTTGTAGTGATTTTCTGCCGTTTATTCGAAAACAAGACCGTTTAGCCTTGTTTATCAATTAAATCGGACGATTTAACGCTTTTTCAGCAAGTGTTTGACCCGTTTTGCGTCTATCTTTGCGCACCATTTATCAGGCTATGAGAATATCCGTTTTGTTTTTACTGCTCTCTGTTTTGTCTCTTCAACCTGTAATCGCCCAGCGGGCAGATGGCAGCATCAAGGGAAAACTCATCGATTCGACCTCTAAGCAACCGGTGGCCGACGCAACCGTGTCTGTCATCAGCGCCCGCGATTCTTCGCTGGCCAGTTTTACACTGTCTTCGAAGCAAGGAACTTTTGAGATCAAGAACCTATTGCCAGGCGACTACAAACTGTTGGTCAGCAGTAAAGGGTTACAAGAAATTCGACAACCATTTTCGATTACTGCCGAGACCAAGTCGATCGATCTGAGCACCCTTACGCTCAATAAGGATTACAAGATGCTCGAGGGGGTCGTTATTACCAGCGAATCGCCCATCGTGGTCAAGAACGATACGGTGCAGTTCAATGCCAGTGGTTTTAAGACCGTTCCCAATGCTACGGTAGAGGACCTTCTTAAAAAAATTCCCGGCATGGAGGTCGATAAAGAAGGAGGGGTAAAGGCGCAGGGCGAACAGGTGCAACGTATTTTGGTAGACGGGAAAGAATTTTTCGGTAACGATCCAAAACTGGCTACTAAAAACCTGACAGCCGATATGGTAGAGAGCGTTCAGGTTTTTGATGATATGAGCGAACAAGCCAAGTTTACCAAGATCGATGATGGCAGTCGCAGTAAGACCATCAACATAAAATTAAAAAAAGATCGCAACAAAGGTTTCTTCGGAAGGGCGCTTGCAGCCTATGGCAGTAAAGACCGCTACGAAGGAAATATGAGTTTTAATAAATTCGATGGTAACAAGCGCATCTCTTTTCTTTTTAATGGCAATAACATTAACAAGCAAGGATTTTCTTTTAACGATATCATCAGCGCCATGGGTGGTTTCGGCGGCTTTGGCGGCGGCGGTGGGGGTGGGGCAACGATGATGAGTTTTAGCGGCGGTGGCGGCGGTGGTTTTGGAGGTGGTGGCGGCGGCGGTGGTATGACGACCATCACCATGAGTGGCGGACGCGGCGGCGGCGGTTTTGGCGGCGGCGGTGGGGGTAATACCGGTATCATACGCTCGTTGTCTACCGGACTTAATTTCTCGAACGAATGGGGTACCGGAAAAACAAAACTAACCGGCAGTTACTTTTTCTCTGACAATCGGCCTGTTCAGGAGCAAACAGTGCTTCGTCAGACTTTTTTTGCCAACGACTCTTCGGCTAATCAAAATCGCGTGAGTCGTTCGAACAATATCAACGAAAATCACCGGATCAATATTCGTTTAGAACATCAGTTCGATTCGATGACCTCTGTCTTATATACGCCGTCGGTTACCCTTCAACATTCGGATAACTACAGCATGGACAGCAGTAGCACCCTTTCAAAAACACCACTGGCCTCTTATATGGCCATCAAGAGCAATACCGAGAATACCAATGTGCGCGATGGCTATAATGTAAATAACAATATCTTGTTCAGACGAAAGTTCAAGCGCGTCGGAAGAACACTTACCGTGGGGCTGAACAATACTTTTGGAGGAAGCGATGCCGACGGAAAGACCATTGCAAGAAATATCTTTTTTAGACCCAATGGCAGCACGGGACTCAACTTTTCGCAAAATCAACAATATAACCAGCAAACGAAAACCCGAAACAACGTGGTGAGTACTTCGTATACCGAACCACTCGGGCTGAACAAATTGTTGGAGTTCAACTACGCCTATACCAACAATTTTAATCGCAGCGAAAAAGAGACGTTCAACTACAACAACAGTAACGGCAAGTACGATAACCCGAATCTGTTACAGACTAACCAGTTTAAAAATATCTTTACCGCTCATCGGGTCGGTCTCAATTACCGTTTGCAAGAGAAAAAGTACAATTATCAATTTGGATTGGGCGTGCAACAGGCCGAGCTCGAAAATCACAGTTACCAAGCGCTGACCAACAAGGATTCCATAAGCCGGCAGACCTTTACCAACCTGTTTCCTACGGCCAACTTTAACTTTACGCCTACGCGTAGCAAAAATCTTAGGGTTGCTTACAACGGACGTACGAACCAACCCTCTGTCGGACAATTGCAGAACGTTCCCGATGTTACCGATACGCTCAATGTGCGGATCGGTAATCCTAACCTGAAGCAAGAATTCAATCACAGCTTCAACATCGGGTATAATACATTTAATCTGGCGACGTTTCGTTTTGTGGCCGCTAACTTTAATATCGCTACTACGCAAAACAAGATCGTCAACAGTATTTCGGTGCGAGGGCCGGTACAGACGACCACGTATGCCAACGTGAACGGCTATCTCCGTGCCTTCTCTTTCTTTACCCTCGGATTACCTTTCAAGAATCCGAAGCTCAAGGGCTCCAATATTAGCCTGACCAATACATCGCTGTACTTGCGCGATATCAGTCTGGTAAATAAACTAGAGAACGTGACCAAGACCCTTGCGCTGACGCAAGGGGCGGGTATCAGTATCAACAAAGAGAAGATCGATTTTGGCATAAGGGCCAATCTTACCTATACCAATCTTTCTTATAGTATCAATACGCAATTGAACGAAGATTATTGGACACAGACCTACAATGCCGATGTGACCTTTACCTTTCCTAAGGGTATTTTGCTGGCGAGTAATTTCGATTATTTGATCAATACGGGGCGTGCCGAAGGATTTAATCAGAGCATACCCCTGTGGAATGCGAGCTTGAGCAAATTGATGTTTAAGAAAAAGAACGGCGAACTTAAATTTTCGGTCAATGATCTGCTTAACCAGAATGAAAGTATTACCCGTAATGCAGGGGATAACTTTTTGCAAGATACTCGCAGTATGGTGTTGCGCCGCTATTTTCTGGTCAGCTTCTTGTTTAACCTGAACAAGATGGGAGGAAAGAATGGCACGCAGCCCCAGTCCATGCCCGGAATGCCCCGCTTTATGCAACGCGAGATGCGCGATATGAGGATCAATTAATTACCGCCCAGTAATGCGCGGGCGCGCACAAGATCTTCGGGCGTGTCGATCTCTACTCCTTTTTCGGAGGTCAGCACCATTCTAACGGGAATACCGTGCTCCAGCAGCCGTAGATTTTCTAATTTTTCTGTTCTTTCCAGAGGAGTAGTCGGCCATGCGGTAAATTGTTGTAGCATTTCTTTTCGAAAGGCATAAACACCAATGTGCTCATAACAGGGGGCAGCCGGTTGCCGATCTCTGGAATACGGGATGGCGCTGCGGCTAAAGAAGATCGAATTGCCTTTAAGATCGACCACTACTTTTACCACGTTGGGGTTTTGCAGATCGGCCGGGTCGGTCAGCAATCGCATGAGCGATCCAACTTGTACCTCGGGATCATTGAATTGCGCCAGCAATTGCCGCAAGGGTTCTTTTTTGACAAACGGGCTATCACCTTGTACGTTTACGATAACATCGAAGTCCATGTCACGGGCCGCTTCGGCGATACGATCGGTACCGCTTTCGTGTTGATGTTTGCTCCGCACTACCATGCCACCGATCTTTTTGATTTCTTCTTCTATCAGGTCACTATCGGTCACGACCAGTACCTGATCGAAAAGACCAGATTGAGCGGTCGCTTCGTAGGTGCTTCGAATGATAGTCTTGTCACCGAGCAGTTGTAGTAGTTTACCCGGAAAACGGGAAGCTTCGTAACGCGCCGGGATCATGGCAATGACTTTCATATTCGAATGTGCTTAGTCTTGTGAGCGAACAAAGGGGTTTTTTAGCAGGGTGCCCAGTGCTTCGTCTTTTTCTGCGGGGTAATAGCGGTCTATTCCGTAGCGAACCTCATTGATGTTCAGTGAGGCGAACGTACCGAGCCAACGGTCCCAGATCGAGAGTACGGCGCCATAGTTCGTATCGGTATAGGGCTGTGTACGGTGATGATGAATCTTGTGCATATTGGGCGAGACCAGTACATAGCTGAGCGCCTTGTCTACGCTGGCCGGTAGCGAAATATTGGCATGTGTAAATGCGGTAAAAGCCACTACCAGTGTTTGATAGATCATGACCGCATACATGGGAGCGCCCGAAATAAAAATAAATACGATAAAGAAAAGTCCACGCAGTAAACTATCTCCCGGATGATGACGCAATCCGGTAGTTACATCGACCTTGGTATCGCTGTGATGAATAAGATGAAACTTCCAAAGAAAGGGTTGCCGATGCATGACCCAATGAACCCACCAGCTGCTAAAATCAAGGGCCAGTACCCCGATCAGTACCGACCAGCCGACCGAGGCATGGGTCCAATGCACGATGCCAAAAGAGTGTAGCTGACACCAATCGGAGAGGCGAACAATAAAAATGGCAAGTATGCTGTGAATAATCAGGTGAATGACCGTAAAGACAAAGTTGACCCCTGCATGACCGAGCTTAGTAGAGCGGTAGCGAAGCGAAAAAACGGGAATGGTCCCTTCTAGTATCCAGAAGAACAAAAGACCGCCGACCAACATGGCCATGCGTTCGAGGGGCCGCTGCTCGAGACCCTGAAAATAATGGAGCATCGAAGACCAGCTATCCATAGCACAAGGTGTTTACGTGAACGATCGAAAAGAGACCGCACCTATTGATTCAGCATCAGCGGCATCACCAACATGAGCAGCTCTTCGTTTTCGCTTTTTTCGCCTGGCTTGATCAAGCCGGCCTTGGTGGGCGTAGAGAGCTCCAGATTGACCTCGTCGCTGTCTGCTGCTCCGAGCATCTCGATCAGAAACTTGGCGTTAAAGGCGATCACCAGATCTTCGCCCGAATAGTGGCATTTCATTCTTTCGTTTCCTTCGAAGCTAAAGTCCACATCTTGCGCGGCCAGCTGCAGTTCGCTTCCTGAAATATTCAAGGCCACCTGGTTGGTGCTCTTGTTACTGAAGATACTTACCCGACGAAGGGCACTTTGAAAATCGGCGGTGTTGACGGTCAGGCGGTAGGGGTTTTCGGCAGGTATCACCACTTTGTAATCTGGAAAACGGGCATCGATGAGCCGGCAGCTCATTTGGGTGGTACCGTAGCGAATAAATAGGTGATTGGTATTGTAACTGAGGATTACCTCTTCGTCACTGACCGGAATGGCGGCCTTAACGAGATTAAGCGGTTTGCGCGGAACAATGAATGAATCGTTCTTGGGACATTTGACATCGGTTCGCTTGTAACGCACCAGCCGATGCGCATCGGTAGCTACACATTGCATTCCTTTTTTATCAAGTTCAAAGAATACGCCTGTCATGGCAGGGCGCAGGTCGTCGTTACTGGTGGCAAAGATGGTTTTGTTGATCGCGGTCAACAATGCGGCCGCGGTCATCGAGAACGACGTAGTATCGTCGGCCGCAGGTTCTTTCGGAAAATTATCGGGATTTTCGCCCATCAGTTTATACTTGCCATTATCGCTGGTG
>CAZZLP010000093.1:2888-5971 GCA_964654705.1 uncultured Chitinophaga sp. | reverse complement strand
GCTCAACCCGCGCAAACCGGTTGTGTGTGCAGCTGGAGAACGTTTAAGATGGGAGACGAAGCGCCATGGGTAAAAAAAGAAAAAGAGCGCTCCGCCGCCATGATCGTTACTAATCCGCTCAGCTGGACCACTGATAGTTCTTTTATTTCTCGAAAAACAAACAAGGGTTCTGTGCTGACGCACTTTAATAAGGTATACAAAAACACTGCCGACGCCCAGGTCAAAAATGGCGTGCTGTATTCGTACCGCCCCCATTTTCCGGGCAGCTTTTTATACCGCACCGATAATTATCATATTGGCGACATCAATCTCTACTATTTGAATATCAGAGACAATGTTCGCACCAGGTTGTCGGCCTTTGTACAAGCGGGCACCAACGGTCAGCGCTAGCCCTGATCCCGGTCATCTCGTAGGCCTTTTTGCAAGATTATCTTTAGCACAAAAGCGGCGCCCATGAGAACGATACTTGTCCCCACCGATTTTTCGGCCATTGCCACCAATGCCTTGCACTATGCCATCGATATGGCCAACACCATTAAGGCCAACCTGATGTTGTTACACGTTTATCAGGTTCCGGTCAGCTATACCGATGCCCCTATAGTAATGGTATCGGTAGAAGAGCTTCGACAGGCTGCCGAAAAAAGAATGGAACAATTAAAAGAGTTGACCCGAAAAGTGTTACTAACCGATCAAAAGATCTATACCGAAACAAGGCTGGGCAATGTAACCGATGAGCTGGAATCGATTTGTGAAAAGATTAGGCCCTTTGCCGTGGTAATGGGCACCAAAGGCACCTCGGCCTTTGAGCGGGTCGTCTTTGGAAGCAATACACTCAGCGCCATTCGCCATTTGCATGTTCCGGTCATTTGCGTGCCGCCGGGAAAGACCTTTGGAAAAGGAATAAAAAAGATCGGCTTTGCCTGTGACTGCAAAGAAGTGGTCGCCACCACCCCCACCAGAATTATTCGCGACCTGGTCAGAAATTTTGACGCCGAGCTGCATGTACTCAATGTTAACACCGACGGAAGCAACGAAGCAGAAAAACCGGAACAAACCGTTTTGCTCGAAACCTTGCTAAGCGATCTGCGGCCTGCCTATCATTTTTTGGAACATGACGATATCGAAGATGCCATCAATACTTTTGCAGAGAAAAATAATCTCGATCTTATTGTGAGCATCCCCAAACAACACAAGCTCGTCGATAAACTCTTTAAGAAAAGTTCTACGCGGCAACTGGTGTATCAAAGCCATGTTCCCGTAATGTGCATCCACGAAGAGTAGTCACTAAAATTCGGCATTGCCGGGCGTACGCGGAAAAGCGATTACATCGCGAATATTGCTCATACCGGTCACAAATTGGACCATGCGTTCGAAACCGAGACCAAAGCCAGCGTGCGGGACCGTACCAAAGCGGCGCGTATCGAGGTACCACCAGAGTTCTTCTTCGGCAATACCCATCGCGGCCATTTTTTGTTGCAGGTTCTCTAATCGCTCTTCGCGTTGTGAGCCCCCCACAATCTCCCCGATACCCGGGGCCAGAATATCCATTGCGGCCACCGTTTTACCGTCTTCGTTTTGTCGCATATAAAAGGCCTTGATCGCCGCAGGATAATTATAGAGAATGACCGGTCTTTTAAAATGTTTCTCTACCAGATATCGTTCGTGCTCGCTTTGTAGGTCCATTCCCCAGCCGGTGATCTCGTATTGAAATTTCTTTTTCTTGTTGTAGTTGCTCTCTCGCAAGATATCGATGGCCTCGGTATAGGTGAGCCGTTCGAATTTATTTTCGGTAACAAACCGGAGTTTTTCGAGCAGACTCATTTCGCTGCGCTTGTCTTGTGGCAATTGTTTCTCTTCTTCTGCCAGACGCTGATCCAAGAACTGTAGATCGTCGGCGCAATGCGCCATCGCATAACGAATAATGTAACCAATGAACTCTTCTGCCAGATTCATGTTGTCTTCGAGATCGTAGAATGCCATCTCGGGTTCGATCATCCAGAATTCGGCCAGGTGACGGGCCGTATTACTGTTCTCGGCCCTGAACGTGGGGCCAAACGTATAGATCTCGCCAAAAGCCGTAGCACCCAGTTCGCCCTCGAGCTGACCACTTACGGTCAAATGCGTGGAGCGGCCAAAAAAATCTTCTTTGTAATCGATTTGTCCTTCGTCGGTGCGAGGCGCCTTGCCATCGAGCGGCAACGTAGTGACCCGAAACATCTCGCCCGCACCCTCGGCATCGCTGGCCGTTATGATAGGGGTGTGGAGGTATAAAAATCCTTTTTGATGAAAGAACTGATGCACCGCAAACGAAAGCGCATGCCGAACGCGAAACACCGCTGCGAACGTATTGGTACGAAAACGCAAATGCGCCTTTTCGCGCAAGAACTCCAAACTGTGCTTTTTGGGTTGCAAGGGATATTTTTCTGCATCTGAATCACCCAAAATATCTACCTGTGTGGCTTGCAGGTCTATTTTCTGTCCTTTGCCAAGCGACGCCACTACTTTTCCGGTTACACGAAGAGAGGCAGAGGTGGTAATACGCGACAATAGCGTATCAGAAAATTGCCCCAATGCAAGTACGACCTGCAAGTGCTGGTTGGTACTGCCATCGTTTAGGGCCACAAACTGGTTATTGCGAAATGTGCGCACCCAGCCCATTACGGTTACTTCCTGACCGGCAGGGTCTTGCTGCAGCAATTCTTTTATCTTGATTCTCTTGTTAAACATGACCAGGTGCTTAGAATGGCAAATGTACGTCCTGAACACGGAGGAGGAGGCAGCGGTCAATTGAAAAAATTTTCGGAATTGCCGTTTTTATAGTAGTATTGCAATTGAAAGAGGCACATTCGGCCCGGATTTTACAAGTTCTCTTCTCGTTTGCCGCCTCTCAGATCTGGTTAACATTCAAACTTTTCAATTTTTCAAGACGGGTTGTTTTTATCTGAACGCCTGGATCAATTTTCATTCATGTACGATATATTACAACTGAACGACATGCTCGTTCCCGAGTTGCTCGATATAGCCGAGCGGCTCAAGATTGCCCAGGCCAAAAAACTGAGCAAGCAAGATCTTATTTATAAGAT
>CAZZLP010000093.1:0-2878 GCA_964654705.1 uncultured Chitinophaga sp. | reverse complement strand
TACTTGACAGCCAAGCCATTGCGGGGGCCAAACAAGTAAAGGGTACCGAACCCGATCATAAACACAAACGCATCGTAAAAACCAGTACGGGCATAGCCAGCGAAGAAGCCATCGTCGAAAGCGGTGACACCCGTGCTCCTCATCCCAAACAATTATCCATGACTGCGAAAAACGAAGACAACAAGCCCAAGAAAAGAGGTAGACCCAAAAAAGAAGAAAAGCCCGAAGCCGGTCCTGTTGGCGAACAAGGCAACGAAAGCGCCGCGCCCGCTCCGAGCAAGACCGACTTGTTGGCCCAGACCATCTTGCAAAACACACCCGAGCCGGGTACACCCGGCGAGCCGCAGGGTGGACAAACGCGTTTTGTTGCCCAAAAGAAAGAGCCGGCCTTTACCGTAGAGTTCGATGGGATGATACCCGCAGAAGGCGTATTGGAGATGATGCCCGATGGGTATGGCTTTTTGCGTTCTTCGGATTATAACTATCTCTCTTCGCCAGATGACGTTTACGTTTCTCCTTCTCAGATAAAATTATTTGGACTAAAAAGCGGTGATACCGTTTACGGTTCGGTACGTCCTCCCAAAGAGGGTGAGAAATATTTTGCGCTGCTTAAAGTAGACCTCCTCAATGGAAAAAGCCCCGATGAAGTGCGCGACCGCGTTCCGTTCGATTACCTGACGCCACTTTTTCCGTTCGAAAAACTGAATCTTTTTACCACTCCTTCGGAGTACTCGACCCGGATCATGGACCTTTTTACCCCCATTGGTAAGGGGCAAAGAGGATTGATCGTGGCCCAGCCCAAGACGGGTAAGACCATGCTCTTAAAGTCGGTAGCCAATGCGATCGCTGCCAATCATCCTGAATGTTATCTGATGATCGTACTGGTCGATGAAAGACCAGAGGAAGTAACCGATATGGAGCGCAGTGTAAAGGCAGAGGTCATCGCCTCTACCTTCGATGAGCCCGCAGAAAAACACGTTAAAGTATCTACCATGGCCCTTAACAAAGCCAAGCGATTGGTGGAGTGTGGTCACGATGTGGTGATACTGCTCGACTCCATCACACGTTTGGCGAGAGCGCACAACACCGTAGCACCTGCTTCGGGTAAAGTATTGTCGGGCGGTGTGGAGGCCAATGCCATGCAAAAGCCAAAACAATTTTTTGGCGCTGCTCGTAAGATCGAAAACGGCGGATCGCTTACCATCATCGCTACCGCGCTCGTCGATACCGGCAGTAAGATGGACGAGGTGATCTTTGAAGAATTCAAAGGAACCGGTAATATGGAATTGCAACTCGATCGTAAGCTGGCCAACAAGCGTATCTATCCGGCCGTCGATCTGAATTCTTCTTCTACCCGTCGCGATGATCTGCTGTTAGACGCCGCTGCACTGCAACGCATGAACCTGCTGCGTGTATACCTGGCCGACATGAATACGGAAGAAGCCATGCGCGAATTGCAAAATCGTATGAAAGGCACTAAGAGCAACGAAGAGTTTTTAGCTTCAATGAACCGATAATCGTAGAGAGGACTTCGGTCCTCTTTTTTTATTTTCCATATGCCGGTTAAGCGAATAGATATAGACCAATTTCTTTCGTTAGCGGCTTCTCATCCAATTTTGGATGTACGAAGCCCCGGTGAGTACCAGCATGCGCATATACCGGGTGCCCTTTCTTTTCCGCTCTTTACCGATGAAGAAAGAAAGATCGTCGGCACCACTTACAAACAGCAGAGTCGAGAAGAAGCCATCAAGATCGGACTTGATTTTTTTGGCCCCACCATGAAAGAAAAAATAATCGCGGCCGAAAAGATCTTGTCTTCGTTTTACAAGACCGAGAACCCGCGTAGCAAAACGCTGCTCGTTCATTGCTGGCGCGGTGGCATGCGCAGTGCCGCCATTGCCTGGCTACTCGATCTGTATGGATTTACGGTGTACACTCTCGCGGGCGGATATAAACGCTATCGTAACTGGGTATTGGAACAAGTAGGTAAGCCCTATTCGTTACGAGTAGTGGGTGGATATACGGGTTCAGGAAAAACAGAGTTATTGCAAGCGCTGGCAGCAGCCGGCCAGCCCGTGATCGATCTCGAAAAGATCGCCTCGCATAAAGGATCGGCCTTTGGAAGCATCGGCCTACCGAAACAACCCGGGCAAGAGCAGTTCGAAAACAATTTGGCCGAGGCCTTGCATTCGTTATACACAACGTTCTCTGCTACCGATGATACGCCTTCGGCATTACGTGATCGAGATCGCGAATTGCCGCCCATTTGGATCGAAGACGAATCGCAGCGTATTGGACAAATTAATCTGCCCGGATCTTTCTGGACCACCATGCGCAACGCGCCTGTTTATTTTTTAGAGATCCCTTTTGAAGAAAGGCTCTCGCATATCGTAGAAGAATATGGGGCGCTCGATAAAATCGCCCTGACCGATGCCACCATTCGCATCACAAAAAAACTCGGACATCAACAGGCTCGTGTTGTTACAGATCTGCTCGCAGAAAACAATATTCGTGCCGCCTTCGAAATTCTACTTCGTTACTACGACAAACTCTACGCCAAGTCATTGCAAAATCGTAGCGCCCTCGCTTCGCAGCTTACCGTTATTCCGTCTGATAAGACAGGGGCAGCAAACATCGGCCTACTGAAGTAAAGGCCTAGGTATATTGGAACAATCAATAAATTGTAATAACTTTGTAATTACAATTTGAAAAATGGAAGTTTCTTTAATTCCGATCGGCAACTCGAAGGGTATTCGCCTACCTAAAACGATCATCGAGAAATACAAGTTTCAAGACAAGCTGGAGCTTGTTTTTGAAAATGAGTATATCATCATAAAACCAAGCAAAAAAGCACGAGAAGGCTGGGAAAAATCCTTTC
>CAZZLP010000092.1:0-6022 GCA_964654705.1 uncultured Chitinophaga sp. | reverse complement strand
GGTGCAGAAAGAAAAATTTTTTCTGTTTTTCATTTGGGGTTTATTTCGCTGTTCGCTCACCTGATACAGAACCCCCAAATTGCAAAGCGTATGGACCTGCCCAATCTGAACAAAGACCGAAAAGCAAAACGTAAAAGTGCCGTTGAACTGGGCACCATGGTATACGGTAAAGTTCCACCGCAGTCCCGTGAGTTAGAAGAGGCCGTGTTGGGTGCCATCATGCTCGAGCGTGGTGCTTTCGATGCGGTGATCGAGATCCTGAAGCCCGGTTGTTTTTATACCGAGGCACACCAACGCATCTTTTCGGCTATGCAATCGCTGTCTAATAAAAGCCAGCCCATCGATATTTTGACGGTTACCGAAGAGCTTCGTTTCAAAGAAGAGCTCGATCTGGTCGGCGGTCCCTATGTGCTGACTAAACTTACCAATGCGGTAGTATCGGCGGCCAACATCGAGGCACACGCCCGGATTATCTTACAAAAATTTATTCAACGTGAACTCATTCGGGTGAGTGGCGAAATTATCGGGGATGCCTACGAAGACTCCACCGACGTATTTGATCTGCTCGATGATGCAGAGACCAAGTTGTTCGAGATCACCAATAACAACCTTCGCAAGAATTTCGAGACCATCGACTCGGTGTTGGTCAATACCATCAAGCGTATCGAAGACCTGCGCAACAAGAACGAGGATATTACGGGAGTACCTAGCGGATTTGCCACACTTGACCGTATCACCTACGGATGGCAACGTACCGACCTGATCATCTTGGCCGCCCGCCCTGCCGTGGGTAAAACGGCCTTTGCGCTCAACTTGGCTCGCAATGCCGTTATGCATCCCACTAAATCGACACCGGTCGCTTTCTTTTCGCTCGAGATGAGCGCGGCCCAGTTGGTGCAACGGATCTTGTCGGCCGAAAGTGAGATCTGGCTAGAAAAGATCAGTCGTGGAAAAATGGAAGAGCACGAAATGAAGCAGCTGTATGCTCGTGGAGTACAACGTTTGGCACAAGCGCCGCTCTTTATCGATGATACGCCTGCGCTCAATATTTTTGAGTTGCGCGCCAAGTGCAGACGCTTAAAGAACAAACACCAAATCGGAATGATCATTGTTGACTATCTGCAACTAATGAGCGGTACCGGCGAAAACAGGAGCAGTAACCGCGAGCAGGAGATCAGCAATATCTCGAGAAATCTAAAGGCACTGGCCAAAGAGTTGAGCATTCCCATTATTGCCTTGTCTCAATTAAGCCGTGCCGTAGAGACCCGCGGCGCCGGTAAGGACGGTTCCAAGATGCCGCAACTGAGCGACCTGCGCGAATCGGGTGCCATTGAGCAAGATGCCGACTTGGTCATGTTCCTGTACCGTCCCGAGTACTATGACATTACCACCAACGATATGGGAGAGAACAACCGCGGAGAGACCCATGTTCGTATCGCCAAGCACCGCAATGGATCGCTGGAGACTATCAAGCTGCGCGCACTGCTCAACATTCAGAAATTTACCGAAGATGAGGGTGGAATTGGCATGGGCGGACTTCAGTCGAACTGGAAACCGGTCAGCGATATTGACGGACAGGGTGGAGCCCGTGTCTTTGTGCAAACCGGAAGCCGAATGAATGATATTGACCCTGATGATGACATGCCAGCCTGATGATGACGTCTCCTTTTTTTTACATAGCCAATTACCAGTCCGGGCAAACCACCCTACTGCTCGACGAGAGCAATAGCAAACACGCCATTCAGGTACTTCGCTTAAAAAAGGGTGATACGGTGTTGCTGACCGACGGATATGGACATTTACTGCAAGCGGTCATTGACGAAGAAGCGCGTAAAGCTTGTGTGGTAAAGGTCAAGTCGGTGCAGCTAAAACCCGCCTTGGAGCATCCCGTTATCTTGGCGGTATCTCCCTTAAAAAATACCAGCCGTTTCGAGTGGTTGCTAGAGAAAGTAACCGAGTTGGGGGTAAGTCGCATTGTTCCGCTGCTGTGTGAGCGTACCGAAAAAGAAAAGTTACGTCTAGATCGCTTGCATTCGGTTATAATCAGTGCCTTATTGCAAAGCCGGCAGTGTTGGCTGCCGGTGCTGGAAAATCCGCAGGCATTTTCGCAATTATCTCAGTGGGCCTCTCTGGCCGAACATCGTTGTATCGCTTATTGCGGAGAGACTGACAAGACCCCATTGGCCAGCTGGTCTCCCGGCAGAGGTTCGACCCTGGTCTGTATTGGGCCCGAGGGTGACTTTACCGAAGCCGAACAGGAGTGGGCAACCGCGAAAGGTTTTACGACCGTTCACCTGGGGGCTAACCGTCTTCGGACCGAGACGGCAGCCATGGTGGCCGTAACGCTGCTCACACAACGAGCTGGTTTGTAAAAAAAATCTGAATTCCGGTAAGTAGAAGATCCGCTGCTCTTTAAGAAGGGTAGGGTGGCCTTAGACCTGCTTGCAAATATTTTTAGCTATGGCCGGTCCTTCGTAAATAAAACCGGTCCAAACTTGTAGTAACGTAGCACCAGCCGCACATTTTTCGTCGGCATCGGCCGAGGTAAAAATTCCTCCCGAGGCGATCAGGGGCAGTGCTCCTTGGGTGCGATCCGAAATGTATCGAAGCAGTGCGGTGTTCTTTTGGCGAAGAGGGGCCCCGCTTAGTCCGCCTGCACCGATACGACTTACCAGATTCTCATCGGTCAATAAGCCATCACGACCAATGGTCGTGTTACTGACAACCAGCGCATCGAGTTTGATCTCGAGGGCCAGTTCGATCACGTCATCTACCTGAGCCGGTGTAAGATCGGGCGCTATCTTTAAGAATAACGGACGTTGTATCTCTTTTTCTCGGTTGCGCTGTTGCAATAAGGTGCAGATCTTTTTTAGAGAGTCCTTTTCTTGCAGAGCCCGTAAGCCGGGTGTGTTGGGCGAACTTACGTTGATCACAAAATAGTCGACCCAGGGATAAAGGCGTTCAAAGCAAAACTCATAATCTCTCCAGGCCTCTTCGTTAGAAGTTATTTTGTTCTTTCCAATATTGCCCCCGATAATCAGCGGCGGATAGGTGTCGGATCTTTTTTGTCCGTGCAATCGCCATTCTTTTAATCTTCTGGCTATGGTAACCACGCCATCGTTATTAAATCCCATTCGGTTAATGAGTGCCTTGTCTTGCGGTAACCGAAACAGTCGAGGTCTTTCGTTGCCTCGCTGTGGTTGCGGAGTAACGGTACCGATCTCCACATGTCCGAAACCCAGACAACTTAATTCGCGCAGGTGCACTGCGTTTTTATCGAAACCCGCCGCCAGGCCCACGCGATTCTTAAAGACGAGCGACCCCATGGTTACCGGTAGTTGCTGACCGGGATCCAAAAATTTTCTGATCAGTTTTCGGGTAAGGGCGGTGCTGCAAGCCAGCTTTAAAAAGAACATGGATACCTGGTGAGCTTCTTCGGGAGGCAATAAAAAAAGCAGTTGACGCAGCAGTTTGTACATCGGTGCTGCAAATATAACGCAAGATGTTGCCACCCGAGAGGGCAGTTGTTTGGCTGGTCAGGTAGGTGGTCGTAATTTTGAATACAGAAGGTTGCATAAACAACCTTATACCCTTCAATCATTCTTATGCAAGAAGCTTACATCGTAGCGGGATACCGAACAGCCGTTACCAAAGCCAAGAAAGGTGCTTTTCGTTTTACGCGTCCCGACGACCTGGCCATTTCGTTACTGAATGGATTGATGGCCACTGTTCCCCAACTCGATACCGCCCGTGTCGATGATGTGATCGTGGGCAATGCCGTACCAGAGGCCGAGCAGGGATTGCAAGTGGCCCGTATCATTGCCGCACGTGCATTGGGCATGTCGGTACCGGGTGTTACCATTAACCGTTATTGTGCCTCTGGGCTCGAAGCCATCGCCATGGCTACGGCCAAGATCAGATCGGGACAGGCCGATTGCATTGTCGCCGGCGGAACCGAGAGTATGAGTCTGGTACCTACGGCAGGCTGGAAGACCGCCCCTGCCTATTCGATTGCTTCGGACAATCCGGATTACTATCTAAATATGGGGCTAACGGCAGAGGCCGTGGCCGAGCAATTCAAGATCGGTCGCGAAGCACAAGATGAATTTGCCTATCACTCTCATCAAAAGGCCATCGCTGCCATAGAGGCTGGTCATTTTAAAAAAGGAATACTGCCCGTTACCGTAGAAGAAGTTTATCTCGACGAAAAAAGAAAAAAGCAGCAACGCAGTTTTGTCGTTGACACCGACGAAGGGCCCCGCGCCGATACCTCGTTGCAAGCCCTGGCCAAATTAAAACCGGCCTTTGCGGCCAAGGGGGTCATTACGGCGGGTAACTCTTCGCAAACGTCCGATGGGGCGGCCTTTGTGATCGTGATGAGCGAAACCATGGTCAACGAACTTGGTCTTACTCCGCTGGCTCGTTTGGTCAGTGTGGCCGTGGCCGGCGTGGATCCCCGCATTATGGGAATCGGTCCGGTGCGTGCCATTCCCCTGGCCCTTCAAAGAGCGAGGCTTCGGTTAGACCAGATCGATCTGATCGAGCTCAACGAGGCCTTTGCCTCGCAGGCACTGGCCGTTATTCAGCAAGCCGGTCTGGATCCGCAGAAAGTAAATATCAACGGAGGAGCCATTGCGCTGGGCCATCCCCTGGGCTGCACGGGTTGCAAATTGACCATCCAAAACATAAATGATCTTCAACGACTTGATAAAAAATTGGGGATGATCACCGCCTGTGTGGGAGGAGGGCAGGGAATCGCCGGGGTCATCGAGAGGGTCAGTTAAGTAACATCCCTTATTTTTTTATTGCCCCCTTGCGTTTTTGGTTAAAATTTTATATACCTTTTCGGTATGAACGCCGCTGAGCCCTTCACCGCTACGGCCCCCTTTCGCACGCAATCGGGTCTTGCACCGTATTCAGGTCCTTGGACCGATGCCGAATTGGTGCATTTGCTTCGTCGAACCATGTTCGGTGTAAAGCGTGCCGATCTTAATTATTTCAAAGGGCGCTCCATGAACCAGGTAGTGGCCGAGTTGCTCACACCTACCGCTGCGCCACCTGCTCCTCCTGTTAAAGAATACACCATTGCCGCCACACCGGGCATCAACCCCGATACCAACATTGCGACCGGTACCACTTGGGTCAATGATATCAACAATGACGGAACGGTGCAATCGTTTCGTCGTGCCTCGCTCAAAAAATGGCTGACAGGAAATATGATCAACCAAGATCGCAGTATCCTGGAAAAGATGATCATGTTCTGGACTGATCACTTTGGCAATGAAGCGGGCGATATCGGGTATGGCAACTGGGTGTATCGTCAACACCAATTAATCCGCCAGTTCGCTCTCGGAAATTTCAGGAACCTCGTTACCAACATTACGACCGATGTGGCCATGTTGCGTTACCTGAACGGGTACTTGAATCTTGCTACGGCTCCCGACGAGAACTATGCCCGTGAACTGTTCGAGTTATTCACGCTCGGCAAGGGGCCTGATTCTCGTTACACCGAATCGGACGTAAAGGAATCTGCCAAGGTGCTTACCGGATGGACCATCAACTTCTCTACTTACCAGCCTGTCTTTACGGTCTCTCGACACAGCACGGTCAACAAAACGTTCTCTGCCTTTTTCAATAACACGGTCATTACCGGACGAAACACGGCCACTGCCGGCACCGACGAGATCAAAGATCTTATGACCATGCTGTTCGCACAGCGAGAAGTGGCCAAGTTCATTGCCCGCAAAGTCTATCGCTGGTTGGTGTATTACACCATCGATGCGGCCACGGAGCAAAACGTAATTACCCCGCTGGCCGATATCTTACGCGATAGCGGATACGAGATCAAGCCCATGCTGGATGCCCTTTTAAAAAGCGAACACTTCTACGACCAGATGAACCGGGGTTGTTATATCAAGACACCGGCCGACCTGGTGGTGGGCTCCCTTCGTGAAATGAACGTAACATTCGCTCCTGCCACGGACTGGGATACCAACTACGGGCTGTGGAATACATTTTATTC
>CAZZLP010000091.1:0-6028 GCA_964654705.1 uncultured Chitinophaga sp. | reverse complement strand
CAAACTTCAGGACAACAAGAACAGACGCATGGTTAATACCGATGCAAAGCTGAAAGCTGTATTTGGTAACAAAGGCCAGGTGTCTATGTTCGAAATTGCCAAGTATCTCGGTAAGAACCTGAGCTAACTTAGCAACTACTGAACTTGTAAAAGCTATCCTTCGGGGTAGCTTTTTTTATGTCCGTAAGCAAGCTGTTTTAGCAAGAAGCTTCTCGGGGAAGACGTATGGTAAAACAACTTCCTTGTTGCGCGGGATTGTTTTGAAAGGTGAGCTGGCCTTTATTGAGCTGTGCAAATTCCATACAAATGCGAAGCCCAAGACCGGTACCTTCTTCTCCTGCTGTGCCCACCTTAGTTACCATAGGGTCCTGTCTGGACAGCAGCTCCAGTGTTTCTTTGCTGATTCCTTCTCCCGAGTCGGTTACGGTGATCAGGCAGTCAGGCCCCTCGTTATTCGTCTCTATCATAACCTTGTCTCCGGAGGAACTATACTTGATGGCGTTGTGAACGAGATTTCGCATGATAAAGTTAAATTGATCCTGATCGGCCCAAACGGTATCTCGGTCGTTTATGCTTAATTGTATTGTAAGTTGTTTTGCAGTGGCTATTTTTTCGTAGAGCGCGATCACTTGCGCAATTTCGGTCGCTGCCACCAGCAATCGGGGTCGGGTAACCGCTTTGTTCATTTGTAGTTTCGCCCACACGATTAGATGGTCAGCCATCTTGGTGGTACTTTCCAATTGTTGTTCTAGCTCGGCTCCGAACTGTACCAGTTGTCCTCGGCTAATCTGATCGCCTCCTGTTTTGAGAAGACCGACATAGCTCTTGAGACCCTGCAGGGGTGCCTTGATATCGTGTGATAATATGCTCAGAAACTTGTTCTTGATCGCATTGAGCTCTTCGAGCTGTTCATTTTGCCGGCGAACGGTACTGCGTTGTTCGGTTAGCAGCGCATTCGCTTTACGAAGCATCACTACGTTATACGATAAAATACAGGACAAGATCAACAGACTAATCAAAAAGATGACGGTCATGCGGGTACGACTGTTCTTTTCTTCGATCAGATTTTTTTGATTGATCGTTTTCTCTTGCAGCTCACTGGCGGTTTTTTCAAGCGAATCGAGGCGTAGCATGGTTTCGGTAAAGCGAAACATGACCTCATTTTTAACAGCGTTCAGCGAAGCGGAGGTAGTCTTATAGTCGTCGAGGGTCAGTTGTAATTCTTGCAGATACCCCCTTTTGACATGGTTTTGTATAATGGCCTCGTATACCGGCTGCACATAGTTGAAGAGCCGGTTTTCTTTTATAATTCGAAGGGCTCTTTTCAATTGGGCCAACGCCTCCGTGTCCTTATTTTTTTCTGTTAGCAGAGTAGCCAGGTGCAAGAGGGCATCTACGGTCGCTATTTTTTGTGACCCTGCGCCCAACCGGTCAGAAAGTTCGAGCGTTTTGGTGTACCAGCGGGTAGCCGCTACTTTATCGGATTGCGCCAGCTTGATATTACCCATTATCCGGTAACAGGCCGATAGCACGGTCAGGTTACGTAGCGAATCATTAATGAATATGGCCCTTTCTGTGAGTGCGATGGCCTTCGTATAATCTTTTCGATTGTAATACGTTTCTCCCAGGTTATGTGTCGTTACCCCTATCCGTTCGGAAATTCCTTGTCGGGTAAAGTACTCAAAGGCCTTACGATGGTAAAAGAGTTCTTTGTCACGGTCTTGCAACCGGCGGTACAGGTGCCCCAGCGAAATATAACATCCCGCTATACCGGTAGAGTCCTTGATCGTACGAAACAGCTCTAGGGCACGTTGCAGATTTTTCATGCACAGGTAAAGCCGTTCTTCGGTAAGTAAAGAGCTGGCGATTCCCCGAAGGGCATACGCCACTCCTCTTGTATAGTCCGCTTCTTGACTTATTTGTAGCGCCCGGTACGAAAGATCGGTTCCTCGTAGCGGGTTTACATACGCTATGTCGCGGGCCATTCCATTGAGACGATCGGCTTTTACCTGTGCCGGGATATCTTTTCTGAACAAAAAATGCTCAAGGGTATCCTGCCCAAGAATCGGGAGAGCAGCAAGCAATAAAAAGAGAGTAACTATTTTTTTCATATGCTGCATTGGGATGGGCGAAGAGGTCCTGCCCTGTTTTGTTCGATCAGCTTAGGGGAATTTGAATAATGGTTTTACTGCCTTTTCCGGGAAGCGCGTCTATGTGAACGCTTCCTTTGTAAAAGGCCACTCTCGATCTGATCGATTCGAGACCCACTCCCTTTTTAATGCGTGAGGTGTCAAACCCTATGCCATCATCGCTGTATTCGAGATGAAAGCGCTTGGCGTCAAAAAAGAGTTTGATCCCGATCACGTTTGCTCGGGCATGTTTAAAGGTATTGGATAACAATTCTTGCAATACCCGGTACACCATGATCTTTTTATCCATGTTCAGGTTGTAGTCTTCGTTCTGTTTGTAAATATCCAGCACAAAGACGGGTTTCTCGATCAAGCCGTAACCCTCGATCAATTCTTTTACGGCATCACGAAGCCCCAGGTCCCTGAGCGCAGGGGGTGCCAGTGTTCGGGAGAGGGTTCGCACCTGTTCGAGGGCACTGCGGGCGGATTTTTCTAATTGTGTCAAGGCGGTCTTGTTGATGTTATCGTTGAGCACAAAGAGTCCGAGTTGCATGCTCAGATACGCCAACACCTGCCCCACTCCATCGTGCAGATCCCGCCCAATTTGCACGCGCTGTTCCTCTTCTGTCTGCAGTTTAGCCTCGATCAGTTCTTTTTCTTTGTTGATCCGGGCTTCTACCAATGCCCTTTCCATGGCCCTGACATCGGTCACATCCCAGTGGATACCCACCGACCCCTTTATCCGCCCGGCATTATCGAATAGAGGAGCTCCGCTGATGATGACCGAGGCGAGCGTACCGTTCTTTTTCTTTAACCGAAGTTCGTAGGCAGATTCGATGCCTTTCTTTCTGATTTGTTTCTGTTTTTTCAAGATCGCTTCACTTTCTTTATCACCGCAAAAAAGTTCTCCTGCTTTTTTGCCCTTCAGTTCTTTTATGCTGTAGCCACAGATCGAAGAAAATGCAGCATTGGCATAGCGGATCTTATCTTGCGTGTCAACTTCCAATACTCCCAGTTGCATGTTTTGAAAGAGCATTCTGTATTTTTCTTCGCTCGATTTTAGCAGGGCAAAGGCCTGCTCCATGCCTTGTTTGTACTCATATTCTTTGCTTAGGTCATACGACGCTGCAATGTAGCCGATAAATTGGCCGCCCGGCAGCAAACGCGGAATGGCCTCAATGACAAGAAAGCGATTATTCCCGTTTCGGTCCCTGATGAGCAATTCAATGTGCATGGGGACTCGCCCTGCCTTTTGTCGATCCCAGTCTGCAAATACCTTTTCTTTAAATGCAGGATCGATGGCCGGACCAAAATCTGAGAGTGAAAGCGTCTCTCCTTTCTTTATTTTAAAGAAAGCGGCTGCCTTATCGTTAAAATAAGTGATGTTGTCCTCTTCGTCGGTGACCCAAATTATGATGGGTAAGGCATCGGTAATATTCTTGAATCTTTTTTCGCTCTCGGCAATGTACTCTTTAAAAAACTCCGATTCGCTGATATCGGTGATGGTCCCTGACCAAACTTCTTGATCGGCAAGAATGTCGTAGCGGACAAGGATCTCTTCTTGCAGCCAAAGAATCTTGTTTGTCTTAGGGTTTTGGTATTGGTATTTGAAGCTGACCTTTTGTTTCTTTTTTAGCTGTTCTATGTTTTTCTCATATTGCGAAAGAGAGCTGAATAAGACCAGGTTCTTTTTTTCTTGCAACGGATCTAAGGTCTGTCGGGGAGAGAATCCAAGCAGTTTTTCCCAGCGAACAGAGAAAAAGTTCTTCTCGGGCTGCCGCGGGTAAATCAAATAGTGAATGGTATCATTGATCTCCAGCAGCGTATTCAGGTGAAAGCGTGATTCATAGAGCTCCTGTTCCAGTTTTTTCTTTTGCTGTCGCAATAATATGGCCGTTTCCCTGAGCTTGGCAACTTCGGCCTCTGTCTTCGAAGGGGCGCGCAATGATTTCGATCGGGAACGGGGCATTCGCTAATAAGCTTTAACCTTAAAAATAATCGAAATCCCCCTGTTGTATTTAGGTTTTTCTCTTTTTTCGCCAGGTTTGTAAGGCCAATCGCAGGGCGCTGTTTAGTGTCGTTTCTATCTTTTGGGCGGTCAGCTTTCCGAGGCGTTCGCCCAAGGCTGCGGTACCCAGCTGTAAGAGTCCTGTAAACCAATCGGGTGGGGCTGTCTTTGTGTCGGCCACGTTGTCGAGGGTCTTTCGAACCAATAGCGTGCCTGCCACAGACAACTTGAGCATTTCCCAATCTTGCCGGATGGACCTTTCTTGTTCCAGGCGTTGAAGGCGAATGCGCATCTTTTCGTATTCCAGATCTTGTAGGGTTCTAATGCGTCTCATTGCTCTTATCGTTAAAGAAAACAGCTAGCAATAAGTTCATGATGGGGATACGCAGCCAGCGATCTCTGGTTTGCCAACCCCAACCTCCGAGCACAAGAATAATTCCGGCGGTCACAAAGAATCCAATCCAATAGCTGTGCAGCCATTTGCCGATCAGCAGGGCGACACCGATTAAAAGAAAAGTAAGAAAAAGAAAGAGTAACAGCGCGGCCAACAACACGGCGACCAATGTCGATAGCAGGCGGGCGGATTTTTCGGCCGCAGAAAGTTTGACTTCCTCTAATCGCGTATTGAGGTACGCTTTTAATTTTTCGGCAAGAGCTTCGATTCGGTTCAGTTCTTCGGACATAGGGGGTTTTATAGGGGAAAGAGGAATCGTCAGATCAGTTCATCGACCGGACTTTCTGATCTGCTGCGTTGCCCGGCAACCTTGTCTTTGCCCCAGGTTAATTTTTCGCGCAGTTGTGTTTTTAATTTCTCGCTCTCCTCTTTTAATTTCTCGCGGGTCTCTTTTCCTTTGCGGGGGGCGAACAAAACGCCCAACACACTACCGATCGCCAAACCTGCGCCAAGCGCCACCAAAATTTTTGAAATAGTTTTCATATGCTGCTTTTTTTCTTTCCAATGACACTACTAAGCTACTTCTTATTTCTTCCTTTTGCGATGACCCAGCTCGGGGGCGGCCCTGATCTCGCTCAACCCGTGGCGCGGGAAGGTAAAAAGGTACTGATCGAAGAGGGATGATGCGTCTTTGGCGCGAAATTAATTTTATATATAAGAGAATGATTATCAATCTAATTATTCAATACTGCTAAATCCTTCTTCGGCTTTTTGCAACTTTTTTGCCGAGGGATTGTAGTTATGGCATGAATGCGTTTACAATTAAGGACTTGGAGAATCTGACGGGCATCAAGGCGCACACGATTCGTATCTGGGAACAACGTTATAACTTCTTAAAACCACAGCGTACCGAAACCAATATTCGGTACTATACCAATGAAGAGCTCAAGACCGTGCTCAACATTTCG
The DNA here is from genome assembly GCA_964654705.1 of uncultured Chitinophaga sp. Lineage (GTDB taxonomy): Bacteria > Bacteroidota > Bacteroidia > Chitinophagales > Chitinophagaceae > JJ008. The sequence continues at coordinate 529 of CAZZLP010000091.1, read as the reverse complement.
TTGCTTAATAAATACGGTTATAAGATATCGCATATCGATCGGATGGACGCGGCCGAGATGCAGCAGCGAATCTTACAGCTCGTCGATACCCAGGCGGTGCAGGAAAGAAATGTGAATGAACTTTTACAAGAGATGATCGACTTACAGGTCGATAAGATCGACCGTGCGCTGGGAGAACATATTGAACAGAAAGGCGTAGAGCGAACGGTCATCAAACTGATCTTTCCTTTTTTGGAAAAGATCGGTATTCTGTGGCTCACGGGTCATATTAACCCTGCTCAAGAGCATTTGGTCACCAACGTGATCAGACAAAAGCTGCTGGTGGCCATTGATCGCACACCCTTGCCGGTAAATCCCAGCCAGCAAGTAATGTTGTTCTTGCCAGAAGGCGAATACCACGAACTCGGGTTGTTATTTCTTTATTACCTGATGAAGAGCCGTGGCCTGGCCACGATCTATCTCGGGGCCAATGTTCCCATTAAGGACGTAGCCTATGTGGTCAAACTCAAGAAGCCTGCTATGATCTTCT
>CAZZLP010000090.1:0-6033 GCA_964654705.1 uncultured Chitinophaga sp. | reverse complement strand
TCCTTATTCCAGAAAGTGGCGCGCTGCCGTTACGGCTCAACAATTGCGATCGCCTGGTTCAGAAAAATTGATCGGTTCTTTTTATAAGCAACCTGTCATCGCTATTCCTTCGTTGCGGCAAATGGGATTTACAGTTTCTTTGCTAACTTTTCCGGACCCCAAGTGGAACAAGGATACCGTTCGAATGTATAAGGAGCAACGCGATTTTCCGGCAGTGGCCGGTACTACCCGGCTCAGCGTTCATCTTCGTTTCGGAACGATCAGTATTCGGGCCCTTGCTCGTGAGGCGGGCGCACTCAATGAAAGTTTTTTGAGTGAATTGATATGGCGCGATTTTTATCAAATGATTATTTGGCATTTTCCGCACGTGGTGGCCTCCAGCTTTAAGCCGGCCTATGACGCTATTCGCTGGCGAAACGATCCGCAAGAGTTCGAGGCTTGGTGCCAGGGACGCACCGGTTATCCGATCGTGGATGCCGGCATGCGCGAGCTGAACCAGACCGGATTTATGCATAACCGGGTCCGGATGATCGTTGCCTCTTTTCTGACCAAACATTTACTGATCGATTGGCGGTGGGGAGAGGCTTACTTTGCCAAAAAATTACTCGACTTCGATCTGGCGGCCAATAACGGTGGTTGGCAATGGGCCGCCGGCTCGGGCTGCGATGCCGCTCCTTACTTCAGAGTGTTCAATCCGTATATTCAAACCAAGAAATTTGATCCTGAGCTTCGTTATGTGCAGCACTGGGTGCCCGAGTGGCAAGAATTGAGTTATCCCCCTCCGCTAGTGCAGCACGAAGTAGCACGGGCCCGTTGCTTACAAGTATATAGTGCCGCTCTAAAAGACCGTTCCTCTTAAGGGTTATCGCCACCCAAAAACAGTCGCTCACTCTTGAGTCGCTCCTTTTCTTCGCCACTTATTTTTTGAAAGACATCATACAACGTTCGAATGGCCTTTTTTCCTTCGCTGCCCAGCGAGAGCGTATAATCATTTACATAAAGATCGATGTGCTGTCTTATAACGTCCTCTCGCATGCTTTGTGCCTGCTCCCGAACAAAGCGGCTAAGTTCGGATTGTGCACGGGCCCTTAGTAGACTTGAGGCGATCAGTTGCTCCACACGGTGACCCAGCGTATCGGCAAGGTTGCTTCTGATGGCTATTCCACCTAACGGAATGGGAACGCCCGTGTGTTCTTCCCAATAATGGCCCAGGTCCACTACCTTGTGCAATCCTTTTGACTTATAGGTGAACCTGTTTTCGTGAATAAGCACGCCTAGGTCGGTTTGTGAAGAAAGCACCGCATCCTCTATGGACGAAAAAAGCATGAATTGTTTTTTTTGTGCTTCCGGAAAGGCCATCGAAAAAAGAAGATGGGCCGTGGTGTGCAGACCAGGCAGGGCAATGGAGTGGGTATGGATGGTGGCAGGATGGGCCGGTAGCGGATGGCGGGCCACCAGCAACGGTCCTACTCCTTTTCCGAGAGCGGCACCGCTGTCGAGCAACTGGTAATTTCCATTGGTATTGAACAGTGCCGGAAAACTTAGCTTGGTTACATCAAGCCGTCCTTCGAGGGCCCATTCGTTGAGGGTCTCTACATCTTCTATAAATAATTCAAATTCGATGCCTGCCGTATTGATCAGCTGGTTGACCATGGCATCGAACACATAGGTATCGTTGGGGCAGGGAGAAAAACCGATACTGATCTTCATAGTTTCGATAATAGCTGTAGTAAAGCTTTGTTAAGTTCGGTAACGGCCAGACCGAGTTTCCACTTCTTCTTGTTCCTTTCCGCGATATAGTTACTAACGCTTCTTACTTGAATAAAGGGAACTTGCTCCATGATACATACATAATGCAACGCGGCCCCTTCCATGGATTCAATGACCGGAGCAAATAATTTTTTATATTGTTTTACGCGGACGGGGTCCGTGGTGATCTCGTTGACCGAAATGGCCGTGACCCGGGGCAAACCGACTTTCTTTACGCCCTTAAAATTATTGACGAGCCAACCATTTTTATAAGGATGCTGGTCTTCGGGTAAGAGTTGCAGATCAAACAAGGTCTTGAGCTTTTTTAACTCCACCACACTTTGATCGGCCACACAGTCTTTTTGAATGGCCATTACGGTACCCAACGGGATATTTTTGTCAAAACAGCCGCCCACGCCCGCCTGAATGACCAGGTCGGGTCTTTTTAGTCGCAGCTGTTGTTGTAAGGCATAAGTGGTCGCCATCAGACCGATCCCGGTGATGAGTACATCGATCTCGATGGCGGGCGATGTACCGTTAGAGAGGGTGTCAATCAGAGGTTTGATCTCGATGGGAGTGGCAGCTGCGATCAGACAGTTCATAACGGTAAAATTAGTTGAATGTAGTTAACTTTGCCCTTCACCCTTTCTCCGCCCCATGCTGTGAGAAAGCTAAAAGTAAAGCATGGTTTACTTAACCCGGATCGAGCATTTTAATGCCGCTCATCGTCTCTACAATCCCGAATGGTCTGCCGAAAAAAACGAAGAGATCTTTGGCAAGTGTGCCAACGGCAATTGGCATGGCCACAACTTTGAACTATTCGTGACCATCAAAGGCAAGCCCGATCCGGATACCGGCTTTATTTTCGACGCCAAAAAGCTGGGGGCCATTGTCAAGGAAAGGATCATCGAAAAGCTGGATCACCGCAACCTGAACCTGGATGTTCCGTTTATGCAGGGCAAGCGTTGTTCGATCGAGAACCTGGTGGTCGAGATATGGAAAGAGCTGGAACCGGGGCTGCCCGGCCAGGTGCAACTGTATTGCCTGAAGCTGGTCGAAACTTCAAAAATATATGTTGAGTATTATGGCGAGAAATTGCCATAACTTTAAACAATTATCAAGAGACTCCGGTGCCCCTTGGCTGTTGACAACGAACAAAAAGCAACCGTAACAGATCATGTCAAAAAAAGTAGCCGTTTACAGAAAAGAGCATTTTAATGCGGCCCACCGGCTCTTTAATCCAACCTTATCGGCTGCGGCTAACGAGGCGCTTTTCGGTAAGTGTGCGTTGCCTAATTATCACGGTCATAATTATGAGTTGATCGTCAAGATCACAGGAGAGCCCGATGCCACATCAGGCTATGTGGTCGATATGAAATGGATCAGTGACCTGGTACAGCAAGAGATCGTAGAGCGTTTCGATCACCGCAACCTGAACCTCGATACGCTAGAATTCAAAACGGTTAATCCGACGGCCGAGAATATTGCCATCGTTATTTACGATTTGCTTCGACCCCACATCGATCAACGACACGATCTGCAGATCCGCTTGTACGAGACTCCCCGCAATTTTGTGGAATATCCCGCCTAATCAAAAAAAGTATATGGCCTACAATCGATCAGAACACTATGATGAGAAAGCTACTTCGGCGCTCACCAGAAACTACAAGGAGGCCATTGCTTGGCTCGGAGAAGACCCCGAACGCGAAGGATTGCTCAAAACGCCCGAGCGCGTGGCCAAGGCCATGCAATTTTTGACACAAGGATACCAGCTCGATGCCAAGGCCATCTTGAATTCGGCTAAGTTTCACGAAGACGTCAGCGAGATGATCGTGGTCAAGGATATTGAGCTTTTTAGCATGTGCGAACATCATATGTTGCCTTTTTTTGGCAAGGCACATGTGGCCTATATTCCCAACGGCTGGATTACCGGACTAAGCAAAGTGGCGCGTGTGGTCGATGTGTTTGCCCGAAGAATGCAGGTGCAAGAACGGTTGACCATTCAGATAAAAGATGCGATCAAGGAAACGCTCAACCCGTTGGGGGTGGCAGTGGTGGTAGAGGCTCAACATCTTTGTATGATGATGCGCGGTGTACAAAAACAAAATTCCGTGACCACTACATCGGCCTTCGATGGCGAGTTTCATAAGAACTCTACGCGCAGCGAATTTTTACGGCTAATCGGTGCCAAGTTAAATTAATCAAATCAATGCTATGAAGCATGCGTATGTTTTTCCCGGGCAGGGTTCTCAGTTTCCGGGTATGGCCAAACAATTCTTCGATCAATCTGCCTTTGCCAAAAAGATCATGGAGCAGGCCAATGAACTGCTTGGCTTTCGTCTGTCGGATATAATGTTCGAAGGCACCGAACAAGATCTTCGTCGCACCGATGTTACACAGCCTGCGATCTTTTTACATTCGATCGTAGCGTATAGAAGTATCGAACAGGTCAAGCCCGATATGGTGGCCGGTCATTCGCTGGGAGAGTTCTCGGCGTTAGTGGCCGCGGGAGTCTTGCGTTTCGAAGATGCATTGCAGTTGGTAGCGGCTCGTGCCAATGCCATGCAGCATGCCTGCGAGCAACAGTCCGGCACCATGGCCGCGATCTTGGGACTGGCCGACGAAAAAGTGGCCGACGTTTGTGCCGGCATAGAAGAAGTGGTGGTGCCGGCCAATTACAATTGTCCCGGGCAATTGGTGATTTCCGGATCGGTTACGGGTATCGAAAAGGCATGTGTGGCACTAAAAGAGGCAGGGGCCAAAAGGGCCTTGGTATTACCGGTGGGAGGAGCCTTTCACTCTCCGCTCATGAAACCAGCAGAAGACCTCCTGAACTCCGCTATTCAATCGGCCTCCTTTTATCAACCGGTCTGTCCGGTCTATCAAAATGTAACGGCCAAGGCCGTAATGGATGCCGAAGAGATCAAGCAAAATCTTATTAAGCAGTTGACCGGTCCTGTGCGATGGACGCAGACCATTCAAGCCATGATGGCCGATGGTGCGACGCAATTTACCGAAGTGGGTCCCGGAAAAGTATTGCTGGGATTAATACAGAAGATAAACAAAGAGGCCATCGTGAGTGCCATTGGTTAGGGCAGTGTCAATAAAATGCCCCAATTCTATTTATTGCAACTTGATGTCGATCGCACCATTTAGCCACTCTTCGTCAAAACGAGCCTGGTATTTTTTATAAAAATGAATGGCGGGCTCATTCCAATCTAACCCCTGCCAGCATACCCTGGCGAATTTTTTTTCTTTGGCTTCTTGTAAGATCGAATCAAATAATTTAGCTCCAATGCCCTTACCGCGCATCGAAGCGGTCACGATAATGTCTTCCAGGTAAAGACACTGTCCTTTCCAGGTCGAGTAACGAATGTAGTAGAGGGCAAAACCTTGTATCCCGTTCTCATCCTCGGCCACAAAGGCCCACCATACCGGATCTTTTCCAAAGCCGCTTTCTGCAAAATGCCCGGGGTCGACCGTTACCTCATGGGGCGCTTTTTCGTAGTCGGCCAGCTCTCTAATAAGCTGCAAAAGCCGGGGGCAATCGTGGAGTTGTGCAGGTCGTATGTTCAGTTGCGAATGCATCTTCTTTATTGCAGCGCTTGGTCGAGATCGGCAATGATGTCGGTCGCAGTCTCGATGCCTACGTGCATCCGAATGAGCCCATCGGTAATACCGTACTTTTCTTTTTCTTCTTTTGGAACGCTAAAGTGGGTCATCGAAGCCGGGTGCGAGAGCAGGGTGTCGCAAGTTCCCAATGATACAGCCCTGACACAGAGCTGTAACTTGTTCATAAAATCGATGCCGCCCTGTAATCCTTTTTTTAATTCAAAACTGAGCAGTGCTCCGGCGTGACGCATTTGTTTGGCGGCGATGGCAGCATCGGGATGAGTGCTAAGACCCGTATAATTGACTTGCGCTACGGCGGGGTGATCGCTTAAGAAAGTAGCGATCTGTTCGGCATTGTTACAATGTTTATCCATCCTAACCTCGAGGGTCTTGATTCCCTGCGTAAGCAGGTAAGCATCGAAGGGGCTGGCGCAGGCACCTGTGGTGCGAAAGAATTTTCCAATGGAGGTTCTCATTCGCTCAACATCTTTGCCCACCAAAATCCCGCCGATGGCCGTTCCGTGCCCGTTCAGAAATTTGGTGGTGGAGTGAATGACAAAATCGGCACCGTGTGCCAGTGGTTGTTGCAGGTAAGGAGTGGCAAAGGTGTTATCGCAAGCCACCAGACAATCATATTTTTTGGCCCTCAAAAATGGACTCATGTCATGGTTG
>CAZZLP010000089.1:0-6040 GCA_964654705.1 uncultured Chitinophaga sp. | reverse complement strand
GGCTGATTATCGGCGACCGGGCCTTGCTCCATAGGGATCGTTTTTCTTATACATACGATCTGGGAGAACACTGGAAGATCCTCACCGGTCTTCCGTTTGTTTTTGCGGCATGGGTGGCCACCCGCGAATTGCCCTCCAATTTTGTGGATTGTTTCGAGGAGGCGAACGAATGGGGGCTAGATCAGTTAGAAAAGCTGGCAGAAGAATGGTCGTTGCCCGGAGTAAATATGCAGGTCTATTTTACGGAGCAGGTCAAGTACCGGCTTACGGAGCAATACCTGGCCGGGATGAGACTTTTTCAATCGATGCTTGATCGATGACTTAGTCTCTGAAACAAAAAATGTTCAGTTGCTGGTCAAACTTATACGCACCCCGGTCTCTGTTACTGAATACATGGGTGTGTATTCTTCCGGCCTCGGTCAAGTAGTATTTGAATCCGCTCTCGTTGAACAATCTTAGAAGTTCGGTCAGTTTTTTGGAGTCGTCCAGCATGCCGTGGTACTCCACAAAGAGATGTTGTACGTTCTTGAGCCGGTCGCGGCAATCGAGCAGTACCTCGTATTCTGCACCCTCAATGTCCATTTTCAAAAAGTCAATGGGTTCGTGTAGCCAGTCAAATAGTCGTATACCGGGAACGGTCTTTTGGTCGAAAGACGACGTGGGGGTCAATGCAATGGCGCTGCTCATATCCTGATTGGATTCGAAGAGTACCTCTCCATTCTTTGTCCATACCGCTGCCCGGACGATCTCGGTAGTATCATTTTTCCAGCCGGTCATATTTTTTTGGAGCAGCTGAAAATTACCCAGATCAGGTTCAAAAACGGTAAGCCGGCAATGGGGATAATGCTCCAAAAAAAACAATCCGCTCATGCCGATATGACCTCCGCAGTCAAGAATACGGGGCCGGTCAGAGGCAGTGGCAAACTCGTACAATCGCTCTGTAAAAATTTCACGAACCGAAAGCAAGAAGGCCCCTCTGTCGAGGTAGCAGATCCGGTATCTTCCTTTATACAAAAAGCTGGCTTCGGACTTGCGGGGATCATGTTTTAGTATCTTTTCGTCCAGCCACGAAATGCCAAAGGATCGGTAGGGGCTCTGAAAGGTTTTTTGGAGGGTAGTAACGAGACCCCTTGTTATATTTGTAACGAAACTGCCCATTGGAAATAAATGGATGGCAAATGTAGGAAGAAAGCATGACTATACACCTTTACACGATATGCTGGAACGAAGAGGGGATGCTGCCTCATTTCTTAAGACATTATACCTCTTTCTGCGACCGGATTTTTGTCTACGACAACTTCTCTTCTGACGGGTCAGCCGCCATTTGTTCGTCGTTTAAAAACGTAACCCTTCGGCAATATGATTCTGGCAACCAGATACGCGATGACCTGTACCTGGCTATCAAAAACAGCGTATGGAAGCAAAGCAGGGGTAAGGCCGATTGGGTCATCGTTTGCGATGTAGATGAGTTCTTGTATGCTACCGGCCTTCGAGGGCAATTGGAGCAACTTCACCTCTCCGAAGACACGCTGGTTCGCTGCAAGGGCTTCAATATGGTTTCTCAGCATTACCCGCTGACGAACGATTCGATCTTCGACACGATACAAGAGGGGGTCCCCTCATCAAGTTTCAATAAGGTATTGTTGTTTCGTCCTGATCAGATCGATGAGATCAATTTTGGTCCGGGCGCACACACTTGTTATCCCATCGGGAGTATTCGATACTCGAAGCTCGACTTTAAACTGCTGCATTATAAATACCTGTCCCTAGAGCGTCATCTGCAACGCTATCGTTCTATGGCTGCTCGGTTAAGCGAGTACAATAAAAAATTCAGTTTCGGATTTCATTATGCCTACTCGAGTAGAAAGATAAAAAAGGAGTTCGATGAAATTTGGGCTGGCCGAAGTCGCGTTATTTAAACATGCTTCGATTGCGATTTGAAAAAGCTTATCTCCATACTGATCCCCGCCTTTGAGCGACCCGATTATTTACGTCGCTCTCTGGAGCAGATTGCAAGGCAGCGATTTCGTGATTTTGAGGTAATTGTAACAGACGATTCCGCTACCGATGTCGTGGAGCAATGGGTGCGTTCACAGACTTTTACTTTTCCCTTTCAGTATCGCCGCAACCATCCTGCGCTGGGAACGCCTCGTAATTGGACCGCCGGGTTAGACCTCGCTTCCGGAGAATGGATCAAGATCTTACATGATGATGACTGGCTTTCCGGTCCTGATTCGCTTTCCCAATACGCACAAGCCATTCGCCCAGGCATAGACCTGATCTTTGGCGGCTATGAGGCCGTCTATGAAGAGACCGGACAGCGAGAAGATCGCACGATTACGGCCCGTCAATTTAGCCGATTAATAAGGACGCCTCATTTGCTATTTGCAAAAAATTGGTTGGGGCCTCCCAGCGTTTTACTATACCGGCGTTCCCTTACAGAACTATTCGATCCCGAGCTAAAATGGATCGTGGATTGGGAGGGATACATTCGTATGCTACAGAAGCACAGAGCCGTTTATGTGGGTCTTGTATTGGTGTGTATGAGTTATAACGCAACACAGGTAACTCGTTTTTGTTTTGGTAATCCTGAAGTGGAGATACCCGAGGCCCTGATCTATTACTACAAGCAAGGCGATCAAACCCGTGCGACCTGGCCATTATACGATGCGTGGTGGAGGTTGATTCGTAATCTTTCCATTCGAGATGCCGCAACCTTAGACCGTTATGCCGGGGGTATGCGGGTACCGGCGTTTTTATATAAGATCGTCGAGCACCAGCAGTGGTTACCTTTATCTTGCTTAAAGTTCGGGCCCCTTTCTAAGGCAGCAATGCTACTTTCCTTTAATCTCAATCGCTAATGGTATCAGTTATTATCATCAACTACAATACGTTCTCGTTGACCTCCGATTGTATTCGGTCGGTCTACACTCATACCCGGTCGGTTGCTTTCGAGGTCGTCTTAGTTGACAATGCTTCTACAGAGCGAGATCCAGATGATTTCCTTATCGAATTTTCGCAGCTCAAACTTGTAAGAAGCAAGATCAATCTGGGTTTTGCCGGTGGCAATAACCTGGGTATCGCTGCTGCCACCGGAACACACTACCTGTTGCTCAACAGTGACACCTGGTTAACAGAGGACAGTATTAGTAAAAGCTATCATTTTCTTTTGTCGCAGCCGCAAGCCGGTGTGATCGGGTGCCGCCAGGTATTTCCAAATGGCAAGATCCAGTACGTGGCCAGAAAATTCCGAAGCATAAGTTGGGAGTTACTCGATCTGTTTCGATTTATCATTTACCTGATGCCCTACGAAAAAAGAGCTCAGCTAATGCTGGGACAATTCTTTCGTAACGATAAGAATATGGAGGCCGATTGGGTAAACGGTGCTTTTTTTATGATGCCCGCCTCTATAGTCAAACAGCTACCGGGTCAAAAGTTAGATGAACGTTTTTTTATGTACGCAGAAGATGTGCTGTGGTGCGAGCATATAAAACAGCTGGGGTACAAGGTTTATTTCTTTGCAGGTACGACCATTGTTCACATAGAGGGGGCGAGTACTGCGTCGGCGCGACAGCTGCAACGTAAAATGGTCATGATGCGTCACGAGCTGCAAATTGTGGCCAGCCGCAAAGGAAAAGGCCCCTATTATTTTCTTTTCTCTCTGCTCTATGTAAGCAAAGAATACCTTCGTTATCTGATTAAGTGGGGAGTACTATCCCTTACCGGAAGACTAATCAAGTAGGTTGGTCAGCATCCTTTCTATGATGCTTTTCCAGTTATAGTACTCATAAAAACGCACGGGTGTTGGCAGGGGACGCGCCCTCACAAGATTGCTTAGTGTTCGCACGGCATCTGCGAATTGGTTCCAGTCTTGGTCGGGCGTGCAGGTAAGCATCGGGCCCGCCAGGGTGGCCGACAGACCGGTGGCAGCCTTTTGCATCGCCACTACGGGGGTACCCAAGGCGATCGATTCGATCATTTTGGTCTTGATACCGCCTCCTTCCAGCACAGGATTCAAAAAGATGTCCGCTCCTTTAAAGTAGGTATCGATATCATCGACGAATCCTGCGTAGTGAACCCCTAAAGAATTATAGTCGGATAAGTCTTCGTCGCGTTTGGGGAGCCCCTTGCCGCAAATGATCAGACTGAACTGCGCCTCATTTTCATTTTGCAAACGTGGCATCAGTTCTCGTAGCAGCTGTTGAAGGGCTTTGTAATTAGGGCCATAGTCCAGCGATCCGTTGAATAGCAGTATGGTTCGGTTGGCAGTCAGTCGGTGTCTTTCTACTAGAGCGGCCCTGCAAGCTGCTTTGTCTTGCGGACTTTCGGTCTCCTTAACCCCATAGGGAATATCCAGGCAACGGGAGGACTCGATCTGCCATTGATCGATGGCAAATCGTTTGTCTTCGGTCGTTATAAAGCCAATCTTATCAGCCATTTCAAAGGCACTGCGCTCATATCTTTCCAGGATGGGCCACCAGACCTTGCCCAGCGAGCGAAAGCGTTGGTATTCGATATTGTGCGTATGGATCAGGGTCTTGATACCCGTTCTTTCCTTGATGATCCGGGCCAGCCAACCAAAATAGGGATGTTCCCAAATGATCCAGTCGTACCGGTTGCGTCCGATCAGGTCAATCAAGGTGGCCTTGAGGGTAAAATCAAAATATCGAAAGAAAGAGTAGGGCAGCGCAGGCAGCAAGCGGTAATGGGTAGCGGCAACGTACCCCGGGTCTTGCGCAGTGCTAATAACGGTTACTTTGGCCTGTTGGCCCAGGGCATCTACAAATTGCGCAATAAATTTTTGTCCTCCCGACCGGCTGGGTAAAAAAGTGTAAGGAGCAACAACAAGTACTTTTTTGGTCACTAGTTATCTTTTAGCCTTCGTATTTACTTGGCCGCGATAAGTCATCCATCCTCCCGCTGCCACTACCAGGAGCAACAAGATCGATGACCAGTATGCCAGTTGGTTGCCAGTCTTGTACGACTCCGGTTCAAAAATAAACTCTATCCGGTGACTGCCTGTTGCCACCGGAAGTCCTCTGAGCACATAGTTTACATTGATGTAGTCGGTCTTTTTTCCGTCCACATAAGCGTTCCATCCCTTGGGGTAATAGATCTCACTAAAGACGGCAAAGCGGGGCTTACTGCCTTTTGTCTCGTAGACGAGGGTGTCATTATCAAAGCGGGTAAGCGTCAGAGAGGCCGTACTGTCTTTTTCAAATTCAGTCGTGGTTAGTAAAGCCGTTTTCTCTGCGACCGCCGTATGGCGAAGATCCGTTTGCCCCAATAACTGAAGAGTGGCAGCCCTGTCATTGGTGAGCACCACGCGATCGACCAGCCAGCAACTGCCATAGGCCGAGTCGCGGTTGCTGATAAGAGAAGGTTGATTGGTAGAAGGGTCGCTCACGATCAAGTATCGAGTGTTGAGCATGTTGAGTACCGTAGGATTTACATTCGTTGTAAAATATTTTTCGATCAGGTCTTGATAGATCCTGAGTTTGGCGGCATGATAGCCGCCTACCGAGCGGTGATGATACGACGTGATGGCATCATTGAAAGTACTGGTAGCAAGGTTCAGTACCCGGTAGTGCGAATCGGTATCCTTTTTTATCTCTTGGTCTATGGCCGTGGCAGCGAAATTCTTTTGTTGATACTCATCGACCGCCACATAACTTTCGTTCGGAAGATACTCTTTGCTTGTCAACGTCAATTCTGCGGTAGAGACGACTATCAACAGTAGCAAGGCCCATCGTTGACCAAGATAGTTTTTTAGATAGGCCCACGCGATGCCCCACAAAACCAGTGTCAGCAAGAGCGCTCTGAGCACGGCATTGCCAAACATCGCTCTTCGCTCTTGTTCCAGGCTGCCGACGATCAATCTTCCAAATTCGTCAGACCCATTCTTATCGGTATAACCCGCCAAGATCTGTGCGTCGATCGGAGCCCCATAGCTTTGAAACAACCAGGCCGCGGCAAGCGACCCGAACAATATAGCAACAGGAGTCAGTACTTTTTTTGACAGAAGATCCGAAACCTTCCA
>CAZZLP010000088.1:0-6121 GCA_964654705.1 uncultured Chitinophaga sp. | reverse complement strand
CATAGAGCCCGCGCCGATCATCCCCAGCCCGCCGCTGTTGCTGACGGCACTGGCCAACCGCCAGCCACTGGCCCAGATCATCCCGGCCTGAACAATGGGATAATCGATGGCAAAAAGTCGGGTAACACGATTAGAGAAAACAGCCATAACGTATATGCTTGATTAACCCAGATCGATCGAAGCATTGTCTCCGATGTTGAGCGAACGAGCCTCTCCTTTACATTCGGTATCGCTTCCGATCAGTGAATCACTGACCACAATGTCGTGCAGATGAGAATACGACCCAATGATAGAATTGCGCACCACCGAACAATCGATCCGGGTGTGATCGCCGATGGTCACGTCGGGTCCTATCACAGCATTGCTGATCTGACAACCCGCCCCGATACTGACCGGAGGTACAATGACCGTATTTTCAAAGGACGCCGAATGCACTGTCGGAGCAAATTTCTTTAACAGCAATGCATTCGATTCGAGCAAGGTCTCTTTACGGCCGCAATCGAACCAGTTATCGACCTTGAACGATCGCAAGGCAATACCCTGTTGTATCATACACTCAAGGGCATCGGTAATACTGTACTCTCCATGGGTGCGTATCCCATGGCTGATATTATTTTCCAAACAACGAAACAAGGCTTCGCTCTCGTTTATCTTGTAGACACCGACCAGTGCCAGATTCGATTTGGGCATTTGCGGCTTTTCGACCAGTCGGGCAATAAAACCATCTTCGTTGACCTCGGCTACGCCAAAATCGCGGGGATCATCGACCTTTCTGAGTCCTATCATGGAGCGAGAAGATGCCATCACGCTTTTTACATCGTATTCGCAGATCGTATCGCCCAGTACAATAAAGATCTCATCGCCGGCGACCTGCTCGCGGGCCAGCAGCACGGCATGGCCGACACCTTGTCGATCGGTCTGTTGCAAAAAATGAGCGTTGATGCCGGGATACTGCTGCAATACAAAATCCTCGATCTTCTCTCCTAGGTAGCCCACCACAAAAATAAATTCACGAATACCGGCCTCTTGCAACTGATCGATGATGATGCCCAATATGGATTTGCCGGCCAAAGGAATCAAGGCCTTGGGCTGGGTATAACTGTGCGGTCGCAACTTGGTGCCGGGTCCGGCAACGGGGATAATGGCTTTCATGCAGTGAGCAAAAGTAACTTAACTTTACCGGCAAATCAACTTATTCATACAGGTCATGTCTACAGACAATCAACTCTTCTCGCTTCTCGATCGCGAACTAAAAAGACAGCGCACAGGAATAGAACTTATTGCCTCAGAGAATTTTACCTCGCTGGCAGTAATGCGGGCCATGGGCTCGGTGGCTACCAATAAATATGCCGAAGGCTATCCTGCCAAAAGATATTATGGCGGATGCGAGATCATTGACGAGATTGAGACCCTTGCCATAGAGCGATTAAAAAAAGTATTTGGTGCCACTTGGGCCAATGTGCAACCCCATAGCGGTGCGCAGGCCAATACAGCCGTTTTTTTGGCCTGTCTAAAACCCGGTGATACGATCTTGGGGCTCGACCTGAGCATGGGCGGGCACCTGACGCACGGAAGCCCGGCCAATTACAGTGGCAAACATTATCGCGCCTTCTTTTATGGCGTACATAAAGAAACAGGGCTTATCAACTACGAACAACTCGAAGACACCGCACGCAAAGAAAAGCCAAAGCTGATTATTTGCGGAGCCTCTGCCTATAGTCGCGACTGGGATTACCAACGCATTCGTGCAGTGGCAGACGAAGTGGGCGCATTGGTACTGGCCGATATTGCGCATCCGGCCGGACTGATCGCCACCGGGTTGCTGAACGACCCGCTCGATCATTGTCATGTCGTTACTTCTACCACGCATAAAACACTTCGGGGCCCGCGCGGCGGTCTTATCATGCTGCGCCATGACAGAGACAATCCACTGGGGGCCAAAGATCCCAAAGGAAACATTCGCCCCCTGAGCGCAGCGCTCGATCTAGCGGTTTTTCCGGGCACACAGGGCGGACCGCTAGAACATGTAATCGCTGCCAAGGCCGTGGCCTTTGGAGAGATACTCGAAGATGGTTTTAAGCAATACACCCAGCAAGTAATCGCCAATGCGCAAGCCATGGCAAAAGCTTTTGTAAGCAGGGGCTATCATCTGATTAGCGGAGGAACCGACAATCACCTGATGCTGATCGATCTTCGCAATAAGAACATCACCGGAAAAAAAGCGCAAGAAGTATTAGACCAGGCGCATATTACCCTTAACAAGAATTCGGTCCCCTTCGATGACAAATCTCCCTTCGTTACTTCGGGGATCCGCGTGGGACTGCCCGCCATTACGACCCGCGGTCTTAAAGAGACCGAGATGGATACCATCGTTACCATGATCGATGAGGTACTCACCCATGCCGATCAACCCGAAGTAATAGCAGCCGTTCGAGATGATGTACAGGCCATGATGGAGCGATTTCCACTTTACCCCGAACTGCCTTAATGCATTGCTATGATACAACGCCCTCAAACACTCTGGCTTTTGTTGTCGGTGATGGCCGCCGGGTTGAGTTTTTTCTTTCCCTTTGCCACCGGCTGGACCCTGCCGCCCGATGCGACCCCCATTAAAGTACAAGTAGATGCGGGCTATCAACTTTATCTGACGATACTGACCTTGTTACTGGGCATACTGGGGCTGGTGACCATCTTTTTATTCGGTAACCGCAGCCGCCAACAGTGGTATTGTCTGCTGGGTCTTTTACTCTCAACATTGCTGGGTGCACTTTATGTTCGCGTACTCCTGTACGAACTCAACGAATTTATTCCTTCGCTTTCATCACTGTTACTATTGGCACAGTGGGTCGGTTACGCGATGGCCTGGAGAGGCATTCGCTCCGATGAAAGATTGATCAAAGATCAAGATCGTCTTAGCTGACGGGGGTTGCACCACCTTCCTTTCTTATAACAGAAAAGGACCGGTCTTACTCTTTGCAGATTTTTTTAATTGCGCCGGTGTACCGCTAAATGTTATCGTGCCACCTTTTTCACCGGCATCAGGACCCAGCTCGATGACCCAATCGGCTGCTCTCAAAACATCGGTATTGTGTTCGATTACCACAATGGAGTGGCCTTGCGCGATCAGGGCCTGAAAGGATTGCAATAGTTTTCCAATATCATGAAAATGCAATCCGGTCGTAGGCTCGTCGAAAATAAACAAGATGGAATGTCCGGCCTTTCCCCTTCCCAGAAAAGAGGCCAGCTTTACACGTTGTGCCTCTCCTCCCGACAAGGTCGCTGCCGATTGTCCTAGTTTGATGTATCCCAACCCTACATCGTGTAGCGGCTGCAACGAACGGGTAATGGCCTTTTCGGCAGCAAAGAATTCCATGGCTTCATCAACGCTCATCTCGAGTACTTGGTGAATCGATCTTTCTTTGTAAGTCACTTCCAATACCTCGTCTTTGAATCGCTTGCCCCCGCAAGACTCGCAACGAAGGTGTACGTCGGCCAAAAATTGCATCTCGACCACTTGTTCGCCTTCGCCTTTGCAGGTATCGCAGCGACCGGCATCGACATTGAAAGAAAAATGACGCGGCTGAAAGCCCCTCATCTTACTGAGCGGTTGCGTGGCATAGAGGTCTCTGATCTCGTCGTAGGCTTTGATATAAGTAACCGGATTGCTGCGCGATGATTTACCAATGGGATTTTGATCGACCAGCTCTACCTGATTGATCAACTCAAGGTCACCCGACAGCGAAGTAAATTGACCCGGCGCCACACTGTAATCGCCCAACTTTCTTTTTAAGGCAGGATAAAGGATCTGTTTGACAAGGGTGGTCTTGCCACTGCCGCTTACCCCGCAAACCGCACAGAGCACTTGCAAAGGGATCGTTACATCGATCTGTTTAAGGTTATGCTGCGCGGCCCCCTTTATAATGAGCGATCGCTTACTGATACGTGGTTTTTGTGAAGTCTCCAGTCGAAGCGCTCCGCTCAGGTAACGTCCTGTCAGACTTTCTTTATGGCGAAGCAAGGCCTCTAACGGACCGGTGGCGATCACCTCTCCGCCCAAGTGAGAGGCCAACGGCCCCATATCAATGATGTGATCGGCCTGCTGCATCATTTGCGCGTCGTGCTCTACGACCAGTACGGTATTGCCAAGATCACGTAACTCTTTTAAGACCGATATCAGATTGGCCGTATCACGCGGATGAAGCCCGATAGAAGGTTCATCTAAAATATATAACGAATCGGTGAGCGTGGAGCCCAGACTTCGGGTTAGTTGAATACGCTGACTTTCTCCGCCACTCAATGAATTGGCAAGTCGGTGCAAGGTCAGATAACCCAACCCAACCTTAAGCAGGGTGCCGATACGGTTGGTAAGCTCCAGCAAAATACGCGCAGCGATCTGTTTTTGATGCTCGTTTAATTTACTGTCGAGCCCTTTTACCCAAGCGGCCAATGCCGTGGCAGACATGGTGCTGCACTCCCCGATATGACGACCATCGATCTGCACGTACAAGGCTTCTTTGCGTAATCGGTACCCCTGGCAAGAAGGGCAGTTGGTGCGTCCGCGGTAGCGGCTGAGCATAACCCGAAACTGTACTTTGTAAAGATGTGCCTCGACATCCTTAAAAAAATCATCGATACCATATACTCCGGGGGCTCCTTGCCAAAGTTGCTTGTACTGTTTGGCACTGAGAGAAGCAATGGGCTTATGAATGGGAAAATCAATTTTTTTGGCGCCCTTTACGAATTGCTGTCGCCACCAATCCATCTTCTCTCCTTTCCACGGAGCCACTGCCCCTTCATATACACTTAACTGCTTATTGGGGATGACCAGCTCGGGATCGATACCCAGTACTTGCGAAAATCCTTCGCACACCGGACAAGCCCCATAGGGATTGTTGAACGAAAATAGTTGAGGAGAGGGTTCCTCGAATAAAAGACCATCCCTTTCAAAGCGGTTATTGAAATGCAAGAAGCGGTCTTCGTTGATCAACAGCGAACAGTGGCCTTCTCCTTCGGCAAAGGCCAAAGACACCGAATCGGACAGGCGATGAATATCCTCTTCTTCGAAAAATTTGACCACGATCCGGTCAACCACGATCTGCGTAAGCGTATAAGCTGCAAGCGTCTTATCATCGAAAGCCAACAGATCGTCGAGTGATGCTGTACGCGAAGGCTCTTTTTTTCCTTTAGCGACCATGACCCTTGTAAATCCCTTTTGTTGCAAAATCGATAGCTCTTCTCTAAGCTGTCGCTTACCGGTCTTTAAAAAAGGAGCGAGGATGTAAACCTTATCGCCCGTTTTGGTCTTGCCAATCGCCTCTACCACATCGCTCAGCTGATCTTTTTTTACAGGCTGTCCCGAAACAGGAGAGTACGTCGTGCCCACTCGGGCAAACAATAACCGCAGGTATTCATAGATCTCGGTAAGACTGCCTACGGTGCTGCGTGCCGTACGGGTAATTACTTTTTGTTCGATCGCAATGGCAGGGCTCAATCCTTTGATCAGGTCTACCTCGGGCTTATTCATTCGATTCAGAAATTGTCTGGCATAGGCACTCAGACTTTCTGCATAACGACGCTGCCCTTCTGCATAAAGTGTATCGATGGCCAAAGAGGATTTTCCTGAACCGGACACACCGGTAATAACCACGAGTTTTTTTCTGGGAATGTCGACAGAGACATTTTTTAGATTGTGCATTCTGGCACCCCTGATCTGTATGGGAGACTGCAGCGACATAGCGTTGATCATCAAAGGTAAAGGCAATTAACATTTTTTTGGCGGGGCAGCGCAAATAGGATCGACCTATACTTGGTATTTTCGAGCTCAGCTCCTATCTTTACAGACACCCCAAATGGGTTTAAACTAAAACGAACGGCCTATCGCCCACTTTTACGCAACAAACACTGCTTCGGCAGTACTTTATTGAAACAACGCTGCTTAGGCAGTATAAAGCGTAAAAGTCATGCATCCTCTATCGAAACAATCGGACCTCGAACTGGTGCGTCTTTTTCAAGAAGGCAACCTGATGGCCATGGAGACCTTGGTGCTACGGCACAAGGATAAACTCTTTACCTCGATCTATTTTTTGGTCAAAGACAAGTTCTTGGCAGAAGAGATCTTGCA
>CAZZLP010000087.1:0-6131 GCA_964654705.1 uncultured Chitinophaga sp. | reverse complement strand
GATCGCCGAAGTAAAGATCGACGGCAAGACGTACAAGACCATTCTCAAAGACCTACAGTTCGACAAGGTCAATGATCATTTGACACACGTCGATCTTTTGGAGTTGGTAGAAGACAAAAAAGTGATCGCCAACATTCCACTCAAATTCGTGGGCGCCTCTAAAGGCGTAAAGGATGGCGGAAAGCTGATCACCAAAATGAAGTCACTTAAGGTCAAGACCTATCCTAAGCACCTGCGTGAGCAGATCGAGGTCAATATCGATGAACTGGATTTGAATGGCAACATCCGCGTAGAGGACGTAAAGATCGCCGAATACGAGATCTTGAATTCGCCCCGTATTCCCATCGCCTCTGTAGTGTTGACCCGTCAGCTGAAGCAAGAAGAAGCGACGGCCCCCGCTGCCGGTGCAGCTCCTGCTGCTGCCGCTGCCGCTCCCGCTGCTGCTGCCAAAAAATAATAAAAGCGGAGATCGTCCTCCCTTTGCAAAACCCGCATTTACCAATGCGGGTTTTTTATTGACGAAGACCGATATTTGAGCCCCGGATCATTATCATTATGAAGATGCTATTAGTCGGATTGGGTAACGTGGGCGACGAATATGCGCACACTAGGCACAACATCGGGTTCGATGTGGTTAATGCCTTCGTGCAACGTCATGGAGGACAGTTTAGGACAGACCGGTTGGCCTATGTGGCGGATATAAAATGGAAAGGCAAGCAATTCATTTGCGTTTGCCCCACCACCTATATGAATTTGAGTGGAAAGGCTGTCAAATACTGGATGGACAAAGAAAAGATCGATATGGCTTCTTTGCTCGTGGTAGTGGACGATCTGGCGCTTCCGCTCGATAAGATCCGAATAAAGCCCTCGGGTACCGATGCCGGGCATAACGGACTAAAAAGTATCCAGGAATCACTGGGTACTACGCAATATGCTAAGCTTCGCTTCGGGATCGGTAACGATTATCCAAAAGGAAAGCAGGCCGACTTTGTCTTGTCTCGCTGGAAAACATCCGAAGAGAAGCTGGTCGCTCATAAGATCGGACACTGCGTGGATGCGATCGAGATCGTCGCTACCCAAGGATTAGAAGTGGCCATGAACCTGTGCAATCAAAAAATTTTTACCTGAAATCTATTTTATGAAGATCGTTTGTGTAGGAAGAAATTATGTGGCCCATGCCCGGGAGCTCGGCAACGAAGTGCCTGCTGATCCCGTTATTTTCATGAAGCCGATGTCGGCACTGCTGCCCGACGGACAACCTTTTTCGATCCCTTCTTTTTCGCAAGAGGTCCATTATGAGTGCGAGTTGGTGCTTCGTATCTCGGCCAATGCTTCTGCGATCAAAAAAGAAGAGGCGGCCGGTTGCTACGATGCCATTACAGCTGGTATCGATTTTACCGCCCGTGACCTGCAGCAAGGGCTCAAAGCAAAAGGATTGCCCTGGGAAAAAGCCAAGGCCTTCGATGGTTCGGCCGTGGTAGGAAAATGGATGCCGATCGATACATTTCGAAATAAGGGCGATATTCATTTTTGTCTATACAAGAACCGATCGATCGTGCAACAGGGAAGCACGGCACAAATGATCTTTGAATTTGACACCTTACTCGCCCACATCAGTACCTACTTTTCACTGGCTCCCGGCGATCTGATCTTTACAGGTACCCCCGCCGGGGTAGGTCCCGTTGAGCCGGGCGATGTGCTCGAGGGATTTATCGAGGACGATTCTGCTTTTGAACTCTCCATACAATAGCTGCCAACCCCATGATCTCCACCACCACTTTGCTCAAGGCGTACGAGCTCATGTGCCAGGCCAATGCCATGGCAGCGATCTATGAGGCCAATCGAGGTGTTTGTAAATATGTTCACTCCACCTCCAGAGGGCACGAGGCCATTCAACTGGCTGCGGCCTTTTGTTTGCAGCCTCACGATTTTGTGAGTCCTTACTACCGAGACGAGAGTTTACTGCTGGGATTGGGGTTTAGCCCCTACGAGCTGATGCTGCAACTGCTGGCCAAAGAAGACGATGCTTTTTCGGGAGGAAGGGAATATTATTCGCATCCCAGTTACCGTGGCGAAAAAAAGCCACTCATTATCCACCAGTCGAGTGCCACGGGTATGCAGGTGATTCCTACCACCGGTATTGCGCAAGCCATTGGCTATTGGGAGACCTTGCGTGCTAAAGAACCGGAACAGTCTGCAGCAAGTTTACCCCGCTTCATGCAGGCAACTACGCCCCCGGTGGTGATCTGCTCCATGGGAGATGCCAGTGTTACTGAGGGAGAAGTCAGCGAGGCTTTTCAGTTTGCGGTACTCAAACAACTCCCTATTATTTATGTGGTGCAAGATAATAATTGGGGAATTAGTGTTACCGCGCCCGAGGCCAGGGCCATGAACGCTTTTGAATATGCGGCCGGATTTAAAGGTATGGGCAGGGTGCAAGTGGATGGATCCGACCTGGTGGCTTCGCTTTCTGTATTGCAAGAAGTTACTGCTACCGTACGCCAAACACGTAAACCCTATTTGGTACATGCGCAAGTGCCACTGCTGGGGCATCATACTAGTGGCGTACGTCGCGAGTTTTACAGAGATGATGCCGAATATGCCACGCACCTTTTGCACGATCCGCGTCCAAAATTGCGGCAGCGATTGTTGACTGCGGGTATTTCAGAAGAGGAGTTGGTTTCTATCGAACATCGTGCGACACAAATTGTCGCTGACGATTTTGAAAAGGCGACAAAGGCAAGCGATCCCGCTGCCAACAGTATCGGTCAACATGTATTTGCTCCCACTTCGGTTACCGAAGAAAAAGGACAACGCAGTCCTGCAGGTGCCGCCAAGATTATGATGGTCGATGCTGCACTCTTTGCCATCAAAGAGATCATGCAACAACACCCCGAGGCCTTGCTCTATGGTCAAGACGTAGGTAAAAGACTGGGTGGTGTTTTTAGAGAGGCGGCTACACTCGCCGACATCTTTGGAGAACACCGTGTTTTTAATACGGCCATACAAGAGGCCTATGTGGTGGGTTCTACTGCAGGTATGTCGGCGGCCGGATTGCGTCCGATTGTCGAAGTACAGTTCGCCGATTATATCTACCCGGGTTTCAATCAGCTGGTGACCGAACTGTCGAAGAGTTGTTATTTAAGCATGGGAAAATTTCCGGTCTCCATGATCTTGCGCGTTCCCACGGGTGCTTACGGAGGCGGAGGTCCCTATCACAGTGGATCGGTAGAGAGCACGTTGTTGTCCATCAAAGGGATCAAGGTGGTCTATCCTTCTACTGCGGCCGACATGAAGGGGCTTATGAAAGCCGCTTATTACGATCCTAATCCGGTGGTCATGCTCGAGCACAAAGGACTTTACTGGAGTAAAGTGCCCGGTACAGACGAGGCGCGTACCCCAGAGCCCGATATTGATTATATTATTCCGCTGGGAAAGGGTCGCACGGTGCAATCGGCCGATACATCCAAAATAGAAGGGGGTGAATCAGCCGTGGTCATTACCTATGGCATGGGTGTCTACTGGGCCAAAGAGGCCAGTCGATCATTTGCCGATCAGGTCGAGATCATCGATCTGCGAACGTTGTTTCCTCTCGATGAAGCCTTGGTCTATGAGAGAGTACGACTACACGGAAAATGCCTTGTATTGACAGAGGAGCAGCAAACGAACTCTTTTGCCGAAGCGTTGGCGGGTCGTATTGGCAGGCACTGCTTTACCGCTCTTGATCAGCCGGTAGCGGTATTGGGTGCCCTTGATCTTCCGGCAGTTCCTATGAATATGGAATTAGAAAAGGCCATGCTGCCTTCAGCAGACAAGGTTCGCATGGTGTTGGAGCAATTGATTAACGGGTAAGCTTACTCTTTTTTCAGCTGCAGCCTGATCTGTAATTCTTCGAATTGTTTTTCGTCTATAGAAGCCGGCGCATCGAGCATTACATCGCGCCCCGCGTTATTTTTTGGAAAGGCGATAAAATCACGAATACTTTCACTGCCTCCTAATAGGGCACAAAGCCGGTCAAATCCGAACGCGATACCTCCATGGGGCGGCGCTCCGTATTCGAACGCTCCCAGCAAGAATCCAAATTTATGTTGCTGTTCTGCTTTGTCCATTCCCAGGGCAGCGAACATTTTTTCTTGCAGTTCACGCTGGTGTATGCGAATGGAGCCGCCTCCGATTTCGTTTCCGTTCAGCACCATATCGTAAGCATTGGCCTTGATCTGCGCGTACGGGTGGCTCAGGTAATTGGCGGCATCGGTAATGACCGGACTGTTAGCGATCATGACTTCTATCTGATCGGGTTTGGGAGAGGTGAACGGATGGTGACGCGCTACCCAGCGATTTCCTTCTTCGTCGTATTCGAATAACGGAAAATCTAGTACCCAGCATAATTTGTATTCTTCTGGTTTGCGAAGTCCGAGCCGTTGTCCTATTTCTAACCGCAACTCGCTCATCGCTTTTCGTGTTCGCTCTTCTTTTCCGGCTAAAACGAAGAGCAGGTCGCCGGGCTGGGCTTGGGCTGCTTTGGCAATAGCGAGGAGTTGTTCGGGGGAGTAAAATTTATCGATACTGCTTTTGCAGGTTCCGTCAGCGAGATACTTGATAAAGGCCAGTCCTTTCATACCGATCTGCGGGCGTTGTACCCACTCGGTCAGTTCGTCGGTTTGCTTGCGGCTATAGTCGGCAACACCTGGCACGGCAATGGCCAACACGGTTTCGGCCTCGTCGAATACCTTAAAGCCGGCCCCCTCAATGAGCGAACGATGATCGGTTCTATTCGTAAATACCGTATCGGGTTTTTTCAGGTTCAAAAGCGGCATGGCAAAACGGATATCCGGTTTATCGTTTCCGTAGGTCCACAGGGCCTCCTCCCAACTAAGACGGGCAATGGGTGCGGTATACTCGATCTGTTTTACCTCTTTAAAAATAGAACGGATCATTCCTTCGAACATGACAAGAATATCCTCTTGTTCCACAAAAGCCATTTCGCAATCGATCTGGGTAAATTCGGGTTGACGGTCGGCCCTAAGGTCTTCGTCGCGAAAACATTTTACGATCTGGTAGTAGCGGTCGTATCCGCTCACCATAAGCAATTGCTTAAAGGTCTGCGGCGATTGAGGCAATGCGTAGAATTGTCCTGGGTTCATCCGGGAGGGTACCACAAAATCGCGCGCACCTTCGGGAGTGGACTTGATCAAAAAAGGGGTCTCAATGTCCATGAATTGCTGTTGGTGCAAATAGGTGCGGGCCGCCCGGTTAACGGCATAGCGTAACTCGAGATTGCGTCGAACGGCCGGTCTTCGCAAATCTAAAAAGCGATACTTCATCCGCAGGTCATCGCCTCCGTCGGTATCATCTTGAATGGTGAAAGGCGGAACAGCGGCCCGATTCAGTATCGTAAAGGAGAGCACGTCGATCTCAATTTCACCGGTGGCAAGTTGAGAGTTTTTATTGCTGCGCTCAATGACCTCTCCGGCTACCTGCAAGACAAATTCACGACCGAGCGGTGTCGATTCAAGCTGTAGATTGACCTTTTCTCCAAAAAGTAATTGGGTAATGCCATAGCGATCGCGCAGGTCCACAAAAGTGATCGATCCGTACTTGCGGATGGTCTGTACCCATCCGGCCAGCCGTACTTGCTTGCCCTTGTCTTGTATGCGCAATTCTCCACAGGTATTCGTTCTGTACATGATTTCGGTCTTAGTCGGGTGATCAAAGGGTGGTTGTTCTTTTCTGTCTGATCTCTTTGGGGCGTTGCAACAGGTAATAACGGATCAAGATCAACGAGCCCAATGCATAAGGGATCAGCGAAAGATGTTTGCCGGTCAGCAGGTCAAAGAAAATGTCGTTATCCCGTTTAATAAATTCCATGATCATCCAGGTGCTGTTCGCGCAGATCCAAAAAGTTACGGCCAAATTATGGGCCAGCTCGGAGGCAATATGACGAGTGCGCCAGGCAATAAAGATCGAGACGAAAAGGGTGGGAACGATCATGCCGATTCCCAGCAAGGTCCAGCCCATGCACCAGCTCAGGTCTTTGATGATCCAAAAAACAATATGCAGGTTCTCCATTCTCCTATACCGGGCCGGTATGGAGTAAACGGATTCTGCGTGCTCTTGCATTTGGTTGGCCA
>CAZZLP010000086.1:0-6153 GCA_964654705.1 uncultured Chitinophaga sp. | reverse complement strand
GGGCAATACCGAAGTGTATTTGTTCAAGCAAGTGGTCTTTATCTTAGGCGGATTACTGGTTATTTATTTTGCCCACCTGGTCAACTATACCTTCTACTCCAAAGCGGCCCGGATTATCTTTTTGATCTCATTGCCGCTACTGTTTTATACGCTATTCTTTGGGGTCAAAATGAACGAGGGAAGTCGCTGGATCAAATTGCCGATCATCAACATGACCCTGCAGACCTCCGACCTGGCCAAGCTGGCCCTCTTTATGTATTTGGCCAGATTGTTGAGCAAAAAGCAGGACATGATCAAAGATTTCAAGAAAGGGTATTTGATGGTCATTTGGCCGGTGCTTTTGACCTGTATGCTGATTGCTCCGGCCAATCTCTCTACGGCTTTATTGCTCGGGGCCAGTTGTCTGCTCTTGCTCTTTATCGGAAGGGCCAGTGCCAAACACTTATTGCTGACCGTGGGGCTGGCGATGATACCGATCGTAATGTTGATCGCCGCAGCTGTAGTGCGACATCACACCGAAGTTTCCGAAGAACCGGTAACGACCAAGACGACCACCTCGGCATTGACCGCCCGAGTAGAAACTTGGATTAGTCGTGTCGAAAGCTTTATTTATGGCGGACAAGATACGGACACCGACGCTTATCAGGTAAACCAGGCCAAAGTGGCCATCTCTAAAGGAGGATTACTGGGCGTGGGTCCGGGTAATAGTACCACACGCGATTTCTTACCACAAGCGTACAATGATTTTATCTATGCCATCATTATCGAGGAGTATGGTTTGGTGGGAGGCGGTTTTATCGTATTCATCTATCTGGTGTTTTTGTTTCGCTGCATAAGAATATTCAAACGTTGTCCTTTTGCCTTTGGGGCGTTTTTAGCATTGGGTCTCAGCTTTACCCTGGTCATTCAGGCTATTGCTAACATGGCGGTCACGGTCAATCTCTTTCCTGTAACGGGGGTCACCTTGCCTCTGGTGAGTATGGGGGGGAGCAGCTTTATTTTTACCTGTTTTGCCATTGGGATCATACTGAGCGTGGCCCGAAACGTTGAGCAACTCGAAGGAAAGGCAGAAGTGAACCCGGTTAAACCGGCAGCGGCATGAGCAGGCGGATCTTGATAGCGGGAGGAGGAACGGGCGGACATATTTTTCCTGCATTGGCCATTGCAGGAGCGCTCCAGCAACTAGAGCCTTCAACGGCGATCTTGTTTGTGGGCGCCAAAGGAAAGATGGAAATGGAGAAAGTACCCCAGGCCGGCTATGCCATCCGAGGGTTAGATATAGCGGGGTTCGATAGAAGTTCTTTGACAAAAAATATTGCACTGACCTTTAAGCTGATCAAAAGTTTTTGGCAGGTAAGAAAGATCTTGCGTGATTTTTGTCCGGATGCCGTGCTCGGTGTAGGAGGGTACTCCAGCTATCCGGTATTGCGCTATGCACAGACAAAAGGTATTCCGACCTTTTTGCACGAGTCCAACGCCTATGCGGGTAAGTCCAATCAACTGTTGGCCAAACGCGCAAGGATGATTTTTACCGGAGCCCGGGGTCTGGAGCGATTCTTTCCTGCGCAAAAGATCTGCTTTACAGGAAATCCTGTCAGAGCTTCCATCTGTGGGGTATTGCCTGACAGGCACCAGGCCGTGCACTTTTTTGGTTTGTCGGTTGATCGACCTGTTCTGTTGGTTATGGGAGGAAGTCTCGGGGCGCGCTCCATTAATCTTGCCATCGATCAGGGAATAGAGTCATTGCAGCAGCAAGGTATTCAACTGATCTGGCAGACCGGAAAATCGTATGCGAAGAACGCGGCAAAACGGGTGGAGCATCTGAAAGGTTGCTATACCGCTGACTTTATAAAGGAGATGTCGATGGCCTATGCCGCTGCCGATGTGGTGATCGCCCGTGCCGGGGCCATGACAGTGGCAGAATTGGCCGTGGCGGCAAAGCCGGTGTTATTCGTTCCTTTTCCGCTGGCGGCAGAAGATCATCAACGGGTCAATGCCGAACAGCTGGTCAGCAAACAGGCCGCCCTGTTGGTGCCAGACGCAGCAGTGAACACCTTACTGGTGCCCTCGGCATTGTCTCTTTGTCTCGATAAAGAAAGACAGCGATTGATGCAACAGGCCATTGCCTCTTTTGCTGTAAGGGATGCAGCCAAAAAAGTTGCGGAAGAATTACTCAGACAACTAAAAAAATAAAGTTGACACGAACCATCGATACAACGCTTTTGCAACAGCCCTTTCGGATAACGAAAGAGTTACGTGAACTCTGTTTTATCGGTATCGGCGGTATTGGCATGAGTGCGTTAGCCCGGTTTTTTCATACCCAAGGTGTAAAAGTTACAGGGTACGATAAAACCTCCACGGCACTGACCCGTTCGCTAGAGGCCTTGGGTATTGCCGTGCATTACGAAGAAGACCTGCAAGCACTGGCCCGTTCGGCCGATGCGGTGGTCTACACGCCGGCCATTCCCGCCGCGCATAAAGAGTTACGCTGGTACAAAGAGAACGGATATACGCTTTGGAAAAGAAGCGATCTGTTACAGCAGCTCACCAAAAGTTCTTTGAATATCTGTATTGCCGGTACGCACGGCAAGACGACGACCTCCACGCTGGTCGCCCACATTTTGCGACACAGCGGCTTTGGCGGAAATGCTTTTTTAGGAGGCATCGCAGCCAATTATGATACCAACCAGTGGAGTAGTACGGTAAACTGTTGTGTGGTAGAGGCCGATGAGTACGACCGAAGTTTTTTAAAGCTGTTACCGCACCTTGCCCTGATCAGTGCCATGGATCCCGATCATCTCGATATCTACGGCGATGCCGCTTCGATGGAGCAAGCCTTTGTTGATTTTACCGGGTTGATACCAAAAGGCGGGCTGTTGGTATACAAGTGGGGACTGTCTCGGGCCAATGACCTACATGCGCCGCAAAAGCTCAGTTACCACTTGCGTGATGAAAGGGCAGATTGTTATGCGATCAATGCCGTAGCAGGCAAAGGAGGATATCGGTTCGATGCGGTCATCGATAAAGAGCGTATCGATGATCTTTTCTTACCCATGGGCGGTTGGCACAATGTAGAAAATGCCATTGGGGCCATGACCCTTTGCCGGACACTGGGTATAGCGCCGCAAGCCATCCGCGAGGCACTGGCTTGTTTTAAGGGCGTGCAACGTCGCTTCGAAAAGCTCATTGATACCGAACAACTGGTGCTGATCGACGATTATGCGCATCATCCCGAAGAGATCAGGGTATTGATAGAGGGGGTCCGCTCTTTGTATCCGGATGCTTATTGTACGATCTTTTTTCAACCGCATCTGTATACCCGAACGCGCGATCTGGCCTTGCCTTTTGCACAGGCGTTGGCTACGGCAGACAGAGTGGTGCTGTTGCCGCTCTATCCCGCAAGGGAATTACCGATCGAGGGCGTTAGCAGTGAACTGATCGGTGCGCCCATAACAACGGTACCCCTTTTATACCTCGACAGCGATGCGGCCGTCGATTGGATCGAAGAGGATGTTCGTGTGCAACGATCGATACGACAACAGGTAATAATAGTGGCGGGGGCCGGTGACATAGACCGATTGCCTGCTCTACTAAAAAAACGAATGGAGAATTTTAAATAATCTACTGTAAAACGCAGTAGTGACCAACATAGAAAATGAAGATCAAAAGGATCATACAACGTGTTTTATTTTTTGCCTTCTGGATAGGAGTGGGTACTGCCATGTTCCTCCTATTGGCAGCGGCCATCCGGGGCCGGAACAAAGAACGACTGCGTTCTTATACCATTGCGATTAATGCCGGACCTGCCGGTGCCTTTTTGCAGCAAAGCGATGTAGAGGGTCTATTGCAGCGCTCTACCGCCGGGGTAAAAGGAGAACTGCTGGCCCTGTTTAACCTTCGTCAGGTAGAACAAAAGATAAAGTCGCATGTGTGGATCAGAGACGTGCAATTGTATTTCGATAATCAAGATGTCTTGCATGTGAACATACAGGAAAAAGTTCCTTTGGCCCGTTTGTTTACCGTTAGCGGTGGTTCTTGTTATATGGACGAGGAAGGTAATCTGATGCCCTTGTCTCTTCAAAAGTCTATCAAGCTGCCGGTATTTACAGGTCTTTCCGATTCGCTCTTTGCTGCCAGACCCGATACGGTACTGTTGCAACAGGTCTTTGCCATGGCCACCTGTCTGTCGCGTGATTCTTTTTGGGTTTCGCAGGTAGCGCAGATCGATCGTACGGCACCTCGGCAGTGGGAGCTAATACCGGTGGTGGGCGACCATATTGTAAAACTGGGCGATCTGACCGATGCCGATGCAAAGCTGCGTCGACTGCTGATCTTCTACCAACAAGTATTGAGCAAGACGGGACTGGGTCGCTACCGAATGATCGATGTGCGCTACAATGGCCAGGTCATCGCGGGCAGCGCGACCAACGCAAGGGTAGACTCGCTAGAGCTTAGAAGAAACGTCGAGCGATTGTTGCGAGATGCCAGCCAGGCAGAGAATGATACAATCGTGCGGTTTCTTCCTAAACCCCTGCAGCCCTTATTGCCCGACGAGCCCAACGCATCACTCGATGCATTGAAGTCGGTGTTGCCGGGAGCCTCTAATGCCGATTCGAATCGATCTATTATATCCAAACCAAAAAAATCAAACAACAACTAAACCCATCATCATGAACAACGAAAACCCCATCATTGTCGGTCTGGACATCGGTACCACCAAGATCGCAGTGATTGCCGGAAGAAAGAACGAGTTCGGCAAACTCGAGATCCTCGGTTTCGGCAAAGCCAACTCCAATGGTGTCAAGCACGGTCAGGTGCTCAACATCGATGAGACCATCAAGGCCATCCGTACGGCTCTTGACAATTGTTTTGCCTCTAATCCCAACCTCGATATCAACGAGGTATATGTGGGTATTGCCGGTCATCACATAAAAAGTTTGCAAACAAGGGGCGATATGGTACGCCAGCGCACCGACGAAGAAGTGGCCCAGCACGAGATCGACAAGTTGATCGACGATCAGCGCAAGACCTACATTCCTGCCGGGGATCAGATCATCGACGTGATCCCGCAAGAATTTACTGTAGACAATATTCCCAATATTCCCAATCCGATCGGCTATGGCGGGGTCAAGATCGGAGCCAACTTTCATATCATTACAGGCGATAAGAATGCCATTCGGAACATCAATCGCAGTGTAGAGAAAGCTGGTCTTATTACAAAAGACCTGGTGTTGCAGCCCCTGGCCTCTTCTGCCGCTGTAATGGGGCAAGAGGATCTGGAGGCCGGTGTCGCCATCGTAGACATTGGCGGTGGTACTACCGACCTGGCCGTCTTTAATGAAGGTATCCTGAAGCATACAGCCGTTATACCTTTTGCCGGCGAGAACATTACCAACGATATCAAATCGGGTCTTGGTGTTTTAAAGACACAGGCCGAGAAGATGAAGGTGCAATTCGGTAGTGCCCTTTCGAACGAGGCCAAGGCCAATGCCTACATTACCATTCCGGGTCTGCGTGGAATGCCTGCCAAAGAGATCAGCGTCAAGAACCTGGCCAATATTATCCAGGCCCGTATGAGCGAGATCATGGACTTTGTTACGTATCACCTTAAGCAAGTCGGGTTAGATAACAAAGCTCTCAATGGCGGTATCATTTTGACCGGTGGCGGATCGCAACTCAAGCACCTGATACAGTTAACTGAATACGTGACCGGACTCAACGCCCGGATTGGTTTTCCGAATGAGCATCTGGCCGCCGGACATATCGAGGAGCTTTCCAAACCCACGTACTCTACCTGTATTGGTCTTATTCTGAAAGGATACGATGATTATGAGCACAACCGCAAGGATTTTGAAAAAGGATATCGTCAGGTGCAAGTGCCCGACGGGTTGCGTCGAGGGCAGACCACTGATGCACCGGAGATCATCCTGCCGGAAGGAGTCAGCGAAGACCAAATGAAACATCGCCGTAATCTGACTGGTTTTTGGAGCAAATTCAAAGACCGTATTATCGACCTTTTCAAAGAAGAAGAAGACAAGCATCTCGGCTAAATAACAAAACCATACTAACCCATTTCCAACATTCCAAAACCTAACGCCCATGATCCATTTTGATCTGCCCACCGAAAAGTCTTCCATCCTAAAAGTTATTGGT
>CAZZLP010000085.1:0-6155 GCA_964654705.1 uncultured Chitinophaga sp. | reverse complement strand
GCCGGCGATCCGCGCGGCCAGCTCGCTGTTAGCGAATATGCGGGTAAAAAAGATTTCTATCACTTCAATGCCAATCCCGTTCCCCGCAACTTCTCGTATGCCGTAACCGAATACAAGCAAGGACGCATACAGGTGGTATTGATGGAGAACTTCGTTAAAAGAAACGTACTGCTCAAACAAGGGGTGCTCTCTCGCGAAGAAGACCGTAACCCCAATTATCCTTTATTGTCCTGGGATGGCAAGGGAACCCGTCTAGCCGTCTTGTACAACGAAAAAGGAGAGATCCATTTCTTTGTGTACGACATGGCGCGTCGCATCAAGGTTAATCGGCAGGTCTTTGATAAATTCGATCAGGTGACCGACATGAAGTACATGCTCGATAACAACACCCTTATCTTAAGTGCGGTCAGAAGCGGACAATCCGACATCTATGTGTACAAGATCGACAAACAACAGATCGAGCAGATCACCAACGACATTTATGACGACCTGGATCCCTCTTTTGTAGCTTTTCCCAATAAGACAGGTATTCTTTTTTCTAGTGCCCGACCCAATGCAACCGCCCGCACCGAAGAAGGGCCTTTGCCCAAGCGCCCCTATAATATCTTTTTGGTCGATAACTGGAACAAGTCGGAGACCCGGCAAATTTCGCAATTGACCAAGCTGGCGCGTGGCAATGCCCGCTATCCTTCTCAGTATAACACCAGCCACTTTACATTCGTCAGTGACGAGAACGGGATCGGGAACCGCTATGCAGGTTTCTTTACCACCGAAAGGGCCGGACTCGATACGCTGGTCTTTATCGGCGATGAGGTATTGCGTAATCCGCCACGAAGCGATGTAGACAGCGTACTCAAGGAATGGGACAAGACCGATATCGACTCGGTGGGCTTTGTATCGGTAACACTCGATTCGGCATATGTGTTTCCGCTCACGAATTATCAGAGCAGTCTGCTTGAAACTCGCACGGCAGGTGATAACCAGCAGGTCAGCGAAGTGGTACGGTTGGGCGATGCCAAGCTACTGTATCGTTTAAAGGTAGACGAGAATGCCCTTCGCAGAAGAAACATCACGGCTCGCCCCAGCGAGTACTTCAGAAAACTTATCGAAGAAGAAAAGAAGGCTATTCGACGAGTAGCTCCCCCCACGGCCCCCGTGGCAGAGGCTCCCAAAGCTCCTCAACCCAAGACCGTCTTTAGCAGTGGCTTCGACGACGAACCTGCAGCCCGTGGCGCTACGACGACCGGCCCTACAACGACCACCGGGTCTGCCTTGCGCAAAAGCGGCCGGTCCAAGATCTTTGAATACCGTCCGGCAAAATTTTTCAACGATTACCTGGTCAGTGGTTTCAATAACAATGTGCTGGTGACCCGCTTTCAACCCTATCAGGGCGGATTGGGTCCGATTCAGCTAAGCAATAACAATCCGCTCAATGGTATTTTGCGTTTGGGCACTTCTGACCTGATGGAAGACCTGAAGTTTGCCGGTGGTCTTCGCATTAGCCCCAATCTCGATGCCAACGAGTATATCTTTACAACCCAATACCTGAAAAAAAGATTCGATTACGGTTTTACCTATTACCGCAACACCGTCAAGAACCCTCCGCTCTACAACGACTCTATCTTTTTTGATACCAAACTTCACTCCAATCTCTACCAGGCCACCATCAGTTATCCTTTCAATAAGGTCAGGAGTCTTCGCATCAATGCCGCCTACCGAGGAGATCGTTATATTAAACTGGCCAATCCGGTTTATCCCAACCAATCGCTCAAAGGCAAGGATAATTTAAAACAATACGGTCTGGTGCATATCGAGCTGGTACACGATGATGCCATCTCGCCCGCACTCAATATCTGGCACGGGCTACGCTACAAGGTCTACTTCGATTATAACGCACAGATAGGAACCAATGCCAAGAATACTTTTCAAAAGCTTCCCTACACCATGAACCTTGGCTTTGATGCCCGTCATTTCTTACCCATTTATCGCAATATTACCTGGGCGGTCAGGGCCGCTGCTGATTTCTCTTGGGGATCGCAAAAATTCATTTACTTCTTGGGCGGGGTCGATAACTGGCTGATGTTTGGCCAAAACAGAAAACAAGACGGGTCTTACCGTTATTTTGATCCCACCAACGTTCCCGATCGCGATGCCGAATATGCCTTCGAATCATTAGCGGTAAACCTGCGCGGCTTTAAGCAAAATGTAGCCAACGGTAACAATGCCTTTGTCATCAACAGCGAAGTCAGAGCGCCCATCTTCAGCAGCTTCTTTAATCGCCCTATCAACAATGCTTTCTTGCGTAACCTGCAGCTCGTGCAATTCGTTGACCTGGGTACGGCCTGGAATGGTGCGTACGATAAATTCGAGAGACCCTATGTATCGTATAGTTCGGCACCCGTTACACTACGGGTAAAAGCGGGCGGTATTGGTCCGCTTGCCGGTGGTTATGGGTTCGGTGCCCGCAGTACCCTACTCGGTTATTTTCTAAAGCTCGATGCTGCCTGGCAGATGAACGGTTTCTTTAAAGGAAAGCCCCTGTACTACTTTGCCATGGGGCTTGATTTTTGATTCCTTATCTTAGGGATAACAACATTTCTGCATGCCAGTTATTCTTGCGCTCGACCAGGGCACCACCAGCAGTCGCTGTATTCTCTTTAACGAAAAGGGCGCGGTGCTCGGCATAGCCCAAAGGGAATTCAAACAATACTATCCGCAACCCGGTTGGGTAGAACATGATGCTCCCGAAATATGGGAATCGCAGTTCGCTACCCTGGCCGAGGTGCTCACCCGGGCTCGACTCGATCCACAAGAGGTAGCCGCCATTGGCATTACCAACCAACGAGAGACTACGGTCGTATGGAATAGATCGACCGGCGAACCTATTGCTCCCGCTATTGTATGGCAAGACCGTCGCACAGCAGGTTATTGCGATGAATTGCGTCGTCAAGGCAAGGCCCCGCTGCTACAAGAGAAGACCGGACTGGTCTTAGACGCCTACTTTTCGGCAACCAAATTAAAATGGATCCTCGATCGCGTACCGGGTGCTCGTGAGCAAGCTGCCGCAGGTAAATTGGCCTTTGGTACCATTGACAGCTGGCTCATCTATAAATTGACCAAGGGCGAAGTACATGCCACCGATGTCAGCAACGCATCGCGTACCTTACTTTTTAATATTCATACCCTGCAGTGGGATCCCGAGTTACTTGAGCTATTCGATATCCCTGCATCGGTATTGCCTTCGGTCAAGCCCAGTTCGGGGATCATTGGCGATTGCACGGTCATCCCGGGCGTACGCATCCCGATTGCTGGCGTAGCCGGCGATCAGCAAGCAGCGCTCTTCGGACAACTCTGCACCGAAGAGGGCATGGTCAAAAACACCTATGGCACCGGTTGCTTTATGCTCATGAATACCGGAGGGCAGGCCATTCGATCAAAGAACCAATTACTCACTACAGTGGCCTGGCAGATCGAAGGCAAGACAACGTACGCCCTCGAAGGATCGGTCTTTATAGGAGGTGCAGTGGTGCAATGGCTTCGCGATGAATTAAGAGTGATCCATAGCGCCCCCGATATCGAGAAGCTGGCTGCTACGGTTCAAAGCAGTGACGGTGTTTATCTGGTACCTGCGTTTGCCGGATTGGGCGCGCCCTATTGGAATGCCCATGCCAGAGGATCGCTCTTTGGCATTACCCGAGGCACCAATCATGCGCATATTGCCCGAGCGGCACTCGATAGCATTGCCTATCAATCGGCCGATCTGCTCAAGGCCATGCAAGCCGATGCGCATATTCCTATTCGGGAATTGCGAGTAGATGGCGGTGCCACTGCCAATGATATGCTGATGCAATTTCAGGCCGATCTGCTCGACTGTAAGGTAGTGCGACCCGTTATTACCGAGACCACCGCCATGGGAGCCGCCTTTTTAGCGGGGCTTGGCGTGGGGCTATGGAAGAACCAGCAAGCGCTATCCCAACAATGGAAATCCGAACGACTTTTTGAACCGACCCTGCCCGCTGCCAATCGAAACGCGCTGATGATAGGATGGCAGCGTGCCGTAAAAGCTGCCATGGCATGGGCCGATGATCGCGAAAATTAAAATTGTACTACCCTAATCAATTTAATTGACATCCTATGCATCTTGTCCTAACCGAATTTCTCGGAACCGCACTGCTCATCTTCTTGGGCTGTGGCGTCAATGCCAACAACACCTTACAACGTACGCATGCAAAAAATAGTGGTTGGCTGCTGATTAGTTTTGGGTGGGGATTAGCTGTGTTTGTGGGCGTATACGTGAGCGTTCACTTAGGGGGCAGCGGTCATCTTAATCCGGCCGTTAGCATCGCTATGCTAATGATGAACAAGATGACACCTGTGCTATGCGCTCAATATATAGCGGCCCAGCTGGGAGGTGCATTTATCGGTGCTATACTGGTCTGGATCTCTTACCGCGATCATTTTAATGAACACCCCCATGCCGAAGAACAGCTTGGCGTTTTTGCAACCGGCCCCGGCATCAAAAACCCGATGCAAAATTTTATTAGCGAATCATTGGCCAGTTTGGCCTTTATTTTTTCGATACTTTGTATTCAACCTTCGGCCACTTCATTGGGAAGCCTCGATGCACTTACCGTAGCACTACTGGTCATGTCCATTGGAATGAGTCTTGGCGGCACAACAGGATATCCGCTTAATCCAGCGCGCGACTTGGGCCCGCGCATTGTCCATGCGCTATTGCCCATAAAAGGAAAAGGAAAAAGTAACTGGAACTATGCCTGGCTTCCTGTCGCTGCCCCGATCTTGGGGGCCTCATTGGCCGTGCTGTTGTATCAATTAGTAATAGCGTAATTAACGTGGAGCGATCGGTACGTTAGCGGTCAAGCAACGCATCGCAAGCCTCTACAATAAGGGCCGCCGCTCTCTTTAATTGCTCAGGATGGATAATAAGGGGTGGCGAGATACGCAGGCAATGCGGCGCAAACAAGAACCAATCGGTCAGCACTCCTTTTTCTAACACTTGGTCGATGACTTTTTTGCAAGCTGTCGCATCTTCAAATTCTATCGCCATCCACAGACCGGCACTGCGTACCGAAACAATCTTGGGATGAAATAGTGCCTCCAGTAAGAGATGTTCTTTTTCGTGTACCTGTTCGATCCATTTTTCATCGAGCAGGGCTTCAAAGGCAGCCAACCCCGCGGCACAACAGACAGGATGACCTCCGAACGTGGTAATATGACCCAACACCGGACGATCGGTCAGCAGATCCATCCACTTTTTATCGGTAATAAAGGCCCCGAGCGGCATGCCGCCCCCCAGCGCTTTTCCGAGCAATAACACATCGGGTACAACCCCCACCGACCAAAAGGCCCACAGCGATCCGGTTCTTCCAAAGCCGGCCTGAATCTCATCAAAAATGAGCAGGGCGCCTGCCTCAGTGCATTTTTTTCGAATTGCCCTTATAAAATCCACGTTTGGCTTGACCACTCCCGACTCTGCCTGTACGGTCTCCATGACCACACAAGCGGTATTTTTATCGATCGCTTCAACGGCAGCTGGATCATTAAGATCATAGTGCCAAATATCGGGCAGCAGGGGTCTAAAGGCATTACGATAGTACTCATCTCCCAATAAACTTAAAGCCCCTTGCGTAGAGCCATGATAAGACTTGTTAAAAGCGATCATCTTGGTACGGCCAGTTACCCGTTTGGCCAGTTTCATAGCACCCTCGGCGGCCTCTGCGCCCGAATTGGTAAAGTATACCGACTGCAGGGTCGAAGGAAGTTGCCTGGCCAGTGCTGTTGCATAGCGAACCTGCGGCGATTCGATCATTTCACCATAGACCATCACATGCAAATAAGCATCGGTTTGTTCGCGAATGGCCTGCACGACCTTAGGATGACGATGGCCGATGTTGGCCACACTGATACCACCGATCAGATCGATGTATTCTTTGCCATTGGCATCGTAAAGGGTAGCGCAATCGGCACGGACCACTTCGATGGCCAAGGGAGCCGCAGAGGTCTGCGCCACATGCTTAAAAAAAAGTTCGCGTTGATGCATTGTCGGATAATCACCGATCTCCAAGACCGGATCGCAGACAAAGGAAACAAAGAAAATCGACCTTTTAAAATTTACGGTACTTTGCAAGTAAATT
>CAZZLP010000084.1:0-6337 GCA_964654705.1 uncultured Chitinophaga sp. | reverse complement strand
TTCCTGATATTTATTTTTTAGCCGTGCTTTGGTGCGATCCGGCCCAAGATCTGTTGGCTCACCGCGGATTTACACATTCGTTTTTCTTTGTTGCCATTTTTGCTCCTCTGTTGGCAATGGTCACTTTTCGTCGCGTTGCAGTGCAGGGGTATCCTTTTAAGAAGTGGACAATTTTTTTTGTCGTGCAATTGTCGACCCATTTGCTACTTGATGCGCTCAATGTGTACGGCACCGGTTGGTGGGAGCCTTTTAGTCACCATCGTGTATCGGGCAATTTATTGTTCGTGGCCGATCCGTTGCTTACGTTCCCGCTTTTGTTAGCCGCAGGCTGGATTTTTTTTAAAGGGGCGAAAAAAAATAATTTTTCTTTTCGCCTCGTCGCAATGGCTTTTTTATTTTGTATTTTTTATCTTGTGGCAGCCCTTTTTAGCAAGTGGTCTGTCAATAACAACTTGCTCGCCACTTGTCATAAAAGAGGCATAAAGCCCTTACAGTATTTTACCACACCGGCCCCGTTCACCTCTTTTTTATGGTACTATGTGGTGTCGGTCAATCAGGGATTCTATGTAGGCTATCATTCGGTCTTTGATCGTAGTAATGAGGTCTCACTGCATTATGTTGCCCGTCAGGATTCCTTACTACAGCCCGTGCATGACCGCGAAGACGTACAGCACTTGCGTCGTTTCTCTAAGGGGTACTATGCACTACAATGGCAAGAAGGCCGACTGGTCTTTAATGACCTGCGCTTTGGGCAGCAAATGGGATGGGTCGATCCGAAGGCTCCTTTTTCTTTTTATTATTACCTGGATTATCCCGGGCAAAATGATTTTTTGATACAGCGGGGCCGAATAGCAGGTTGGAGCCCCTCTCATTTTTATGCATACCTCAGTCGAATTGTTGGAAAAAAATAATCAGTTCGTATGAGAAGACGTAAAGACTTCGCCGTATGGGTCATTATCGTAGTCGCTTCAATTTTTTTGGTAGCGCAACAAAATGTGCATGCACAACCGGTTCCGTTGCATTCGACAGCCCTGCAATACGGAAGGCTGGTACAGCGAATGGCTAGCCATCCTGAACTTTCTACGCTATGGACAGCTCCGGCTGCAGAAGCGATCAATTTTCGAAGCACTCTTATTCGATATATCGATAGTCTGTATCAGTTGCACCTGATCGGGAATCCTTACCAAATAGCAATAAGAAAATCGACAGCCGCCACCAACGACTCCCTTATTAAAACATATTATTATCTAGATGCCGCACTGGCTACCGCTTTTGATCTGTTGCGTGGCAGTAGCACTGCCTCTTTCTCGGGGTACGATGCGATCAGTGCGGCCGTTGCCCCCACTGAAGACAGCATGGTAATAAGCGGTCTGCTTCGCGTTAACAGCACCACCCAATTGCAACGATGGTTGATCTCGCTGGAGCCTGTCGACAGGGAATACCTATTGATTAGGTCGGATCTGGTCGAACGGCAGCAAAGGG
This sequence comes from uncultured Chitinophaga sp., assembly GCA_964654705.1. Taxonomy (GTDB): domain Bacteria; phylum Bacteroidota; class Bacteroidia; order Chitinophagales; family Chitinophagaceae; genus JJ008. The sequence goes on along the minus strand of CAZZLP010000084.1, from coordinate 4,855 downwards.
CAATGCGAGACCGGTCTCGCTCTGTGAAAGATGATACCTTGCAAAAGCTGTGCTATGCATTGCCACTTTACCGCTGGCTCTTTCATTTCAAGCTCGATCGGTTCTTGCTGGTCAACATTGCGGGTGCCGAGGTGTCTTACTTCGAAAAGGGCCGCTCGGTGCTGAGCATGCGTGCTATTGTGGGTAAGCCCGCAACGCCCACGCCCCGGTTCGCAAGCTACTGCAAGCAGCTCATTTTATATCCCTATTGGTATGTTCCTTCCAGTATTGCCATTGGCGAGTATCTTTCCAAGATCAAAAGAGATCCCGGATGGCTTGACCAGCGAAGCATGCAGGTCATTGATGCCAGGGGCAAGGTAGTCGATCATCATCAGCTTAACTGGAATAGTTTTAGTGCCGGTTATTTTCCTTTTACCATTCGACAGTCTACCGGTTGTGACAATGCGTTAGGTGTTCTAAAGTTTGATATCGAAACACCCTACGGAGTTTACCTGCACGATACCAATAACAAAGCTGCCTTTTTACAAGCCTCCCGATTTTTAAGCCATGGATGTATTCGGCTCGAAGAGCCCTTGATCTTAGCAAGTAAGCTACTGGGTGAGGGGCTCGATACCTCTTACTTACGGGCTTGCTTCGAAGACAAAAAGCCTGTGATACGCCCGCTGCCAAAGCCCCTTGCCGTTTTTTGTCTGTACCTGCCTGTGAGAGTAGGTAATAACGATCTGCTGCAATTTTACAGGGATGTTTATAGGCTGTTTGCAAACTAAAGGGCTTTTACGAATTTTTGTTCAACACAAAAAGTTCTTCCAAATTAAAATTATTTCAGGGGCGCTGCGCAATTTCGATTTGCCGTAAATTGAGAGCCCTAAACTCTCGCCCTGATGAAACCTTTTTTGATTCGCGCCAGCGCAATTTTTTTTGTTTTCTCGATCCAGTTCTCTTTGGTGGCCCAACAGCCTCGTGATTACCAGATAAAACTTCGCTCAGGCGTATTTATTCCAACGGTCAATGCCGCAGCGCTACGTCTGGCCGATCCTGTCTTTCGAAACACACAGTTCGGTCCTTTTTGGTATGCGATTGCGCAGTTTAGCGACATTCCCGGACCAGTCGACCGGCAAAAACTTTCGCAGGCGGGTATTACGCTGCTCGACTATTTTCCTAATTACGCCTATGCGGTCAAGATCAGTACAAGCTTTGACATCAACTCCTTTAGCCGTTATTCTATTCGTTCTGTATTTGCTTTTCAGGATATTCAAAAGACCATTCCTGACCTTTTGATCGCCAAAGTGCCTTCTTATGCCAGTAATGAAATGGGTACAGCCGATGTAACCATCATTACTTTTGAGACCTTTACTCGTACAACGATCGAACCCTTGTTGGCTACGATAGGAGCGAAACTGATCAGAGAAGATGCTCCTTACAGAAGCTTTGTGGTTCGCATTCCGATTAGCCAATTAACGGCACTGGTGCGTCTTCCGGTGGTGCAGTGGGCAGAGTTCATAGACGAGCCCAATCAAAACGAAAATCTTCCGGGTCGTTCTCTTCACCGGGTAAGTACCATTAGTGATGGGCCCCGTAACCTTAAAGGGGAGGGCATCAATGTGGGCATCTGGGATGAAGGTGCCATAGGGCAACACCTTGATTTTTGGCCCGAGGGTCGCGTTACTCAGGTAGAGAATGCCGCGCTTAGTAATCACTCTACTCATTGTTCCGGCACCATTTTGGGAAGGGGTCTTGTTAATCCCATTGCTCGCGGTATGGCACCCAACGCAAGACTATTCTCTTACGATTTTAATGGAAGTGTCTCTGCCGAAGTAGCTGCTGCCATTCCTGCATACAATCTGGTGGTGAGCAGTCATTCCTATGGCGGAACCGCTACTTGTGGTATCAATGGCTCTAGTATTGCCTATTCTGCTACCAGCCGTTCCACTGATATTAATCTCAATAATTTCCCTTCTCATTTACATGTACACTCATCGGGAAATTCGCAGACCTCTTGTACCGGAGGTTGGTATACCATTACCGGTAGCGGTAAGTCTGCCAAGAATAATATTTTAGTGGCCAATGTAACAAGTACCGATGCCATCTCTTCTTCTAGCAGCTTTGGCCCGGTACAAGATGGCAGGGTAAAACCCGATATCAGTGCCATGGGGACCAATGTTTTTTCGACTTACAGCACTGGCCCCACTGCTTACGCAAGTATCTCGGGTACCTCGATGGCCACTCCCGGTGTGAGCGGGTCTGTTGCATTATTGGTAGAACGCTTTAAGCAGCTCAACAATAACACCCTTCCTCCTTCTGCTCTTATCAAAAGTGCGGTGCTTAATACGGCGCAAGACCTGGGGAACGCCGGTCCTGATTATCGGTTCGGTTACGGCCGTATCGATGCATTAGAGGCGGTTCGGGTCTTGGAAAACAATCGCTACGTGGTCAATTCCGTTGGTAATGGCGCTATCAATCAGGTTACTTTAACGATTCCTTCGAACACGGCTCGATTAAACGTTATGCTAAACTGGAACGATCCTGCCGGCGCTCCCAATGCGAACCCGGCACTGGTCAATAATTTGGATCTGACCGTTACGAATAATACAGGAACTTTTTTTCCCTGGATCCTGGACAAGGATAATCCCGCTGCTGCTGCCACGACAGGCACCGACAACGTTAGCAATGTAGAGCAAGTCACCATTCTTAATCCACCTGCCGGTACCTATCAGGTAAAGGTTGCCGGTACCACCATCGCCTCCGGCACCAGCCAACAATATGCGATAACCTGGTCTATCGATCAGCCGCGTGTAGAAGTTATTTATCCGAACGGCACTGAATCTTTTTCTCCCGGCAATGCCGAAGTAATTACCTGGAATCAGATCGGCATTACAGGCACACAGACCCTTGAGTATACCGTTGATAATGGCGTTACCTGGGTACTCATTGCCAATAATATTGCCAGCACCATCAATCGATTTTCATGGACGGTGCCCTCCGGCCTCAACACGTCATTGGCACGTATCCGTATTACCAGCGGCTCACTAACCGATCAAAGTGACGCTCCTTTCAAGATCATCGGAGCCGTGAATGGGTTTGCCGGCGACGGAAACAGTTGTACGGCAGGCCAGATCAATTTTAGCTGGATCGCAGTTGTCGGTGCCACGCACTATGATATCTACCGTTTAGATCAAACGACCGGAGATTATGTACTGCTGTTGGGCAATCTGACCTCTACCAGTGTAACGGCTACCGGGCTTACCCCCGGGCAAAGCAATTGGTTTACTATCCGCGCCAGAAATAACACCACTAATGCAGAAAGTGAAAGAGCCGTGGCTATTTCGGTGACCTCTTCTTCGGGCGGAGGTAACATGGGTACCCCCGGTGCCATTTCGGGACTGACCACCATCTGTGGAACGGGTCAGGTTACCTATAGCATCAGCGCTGTTACGGGGGCTACCGGTTATGTATGGTCTGTTCCTTCCGGAGCCTCTATTTTGAGCGGACAAGGAACCAACCAGATTGTGGTGGTATTTGCCATCGGCAGTCAATCGGGAAATATTTCGGTCTATGCCACCAATGCAAATTGTCAAACGCCTGCGGTACAATTGGCCGTAACGGTTGGTAACAACGCGTTGAATACTCCGGTAAGCGGAGGTAACCAGCAGCAATTGGTTTGCCCCGGAGCAACCATTCCCACCCTTACGGCAACAGCTGCTGTGCCTGCGGGACAAACGGTAGTGTGGTACTCGGCTGCTACCGGAGGATCTGTTATTGCATCACCCATCCGGAATACAATAGGAACGGTCACTTATCATGCAGCTGCCCGCGACAATGCCACCGGTTGTGAAAGTGTCAGCCGTACGGCCGTTACCCTCACCCTGGTAGCAGTTCCTTCGGCCTCTATTACGGCCAACGGTCCCACCGCTTTTTGTCAGGGAGGATCCGTTATACTGACTGCCAATAGCGGTAATGCATATTTATGGAGCAATGGACAAACGGGTTCTTCGGTAACGATCAATGCCAGTGCATCGATTAGCGTTACGGTCACTACCGGTTCTTGCGTCAGCACCGCTGCGCCCACAGTAGTAACAGTTCATCCCTTGCCGGTAGCTACTATTACAGCATTGACACCTACCAGAGTGTGTGATGGAGACAGGGTATTGCTGGCTGCTTCTGCCGGCAGTAGTTGGAGTTGGAGCCATGGAGCCACTACGCAATCGGTGCTGGTCGGTACTGGCGGAAATTATGTCGTTACGGTTACCAATAGCTTTGGTTGCTCAACGGCCTCAACACCAGTGGCCGTTACGGTCGAACCTAATCCCGTGGCTATTTTGCAGGCCAATCCTTACACCAAGATCATGCCCGGTCTGCAGACGGCGATCAATGCAACCGTTACGCCCTCCGGATCGTACAGTTATACTTGGTTCTTGAATAATACAGCCTTGCCTGGCGAGATCACTGCCGTTGTTGATTCGATCGGATGGAAGCATCCTTCGGGCAGCTTTAAGGTGCGTGTACAAAATAATCCGCCCCGATTGCCCTGCGCCAATACATCCGATGCGTTGGTTATCGGAGATTCTGCAACGACCAGGTTGTTTATCTTTCCCAGCCCCAATAACGGATCGTTCAAGGTATCTTATTACAGCCCAGTTGCCACCACCTATGGATTACAGGTCTTTGACAGTAAAGGGGCACTGGTATTTAGTAAGCAGCTACCTGCCACGGTCGGCTATCCGCTGTTGGATGTTGACCTGCGTGCTGCACAAAGTGGTATCTATGTCGTGAGATTGATTAATGCTACTGCTACGGTAGTTGCCTCCGGAAAGGTGATCATCAGTCGATAGGGTTGTTCTAATTTTTTTTCAGGCTG
>CAZZLP010000083.1:0-6343 GCA_964654705.1 uncultured Chitinophaga sp. | reverse complement strand
CCGGGTTGAACATCTCCGGTGTGCTCCATCCGATATGACAAGGCCGCGTTTAGGTCTGCCGCCCCTTTGACCTTTGTTTCTTTCTGAAAGCTTTCAATGTTCTGTGCCCCCCTGAAAAGGACCAGATCGGATTGTATCCAAAGTTCGTCGGTAAGGGCCACCCGAACCGAAGTTTGCCACTCCAATGGCAATAGCCCCCAGACGGCTTGTTGCGTGCGCCGTTTTATAAAACGATTGATAAGCAATTGCGAAGTCACGCTGAAATTCTCTGCCACCTTGTACGAGAGACTTCCGTTTAATTGAAGTTGTTGTAATCTGTCTTCGTAAACCACCACAAAGCCGCTAGAAGGCTTACGGGTAGTATCGTTCAAGAACAAAGGCTGTGACTCGGTAGTATTAAAAAAGGCCCGAACATCGAAGGCAAGCTTTTCGTTGACCTGTCCTTTTAAACCCACATAGCGTTCGGTTAGCCGACTGGCTCGCAAAGGGGCCGGTGCCCACATCCACGGATTGAGAGCAGCCAATTCGCGGTAACTGTTCTGTATCCACCTTCCGTTCCAACCGGCCATCAGCAAAGACTTATTACCGGGCAACGCATAAGAAAGAGACAACTGGGGAAGTACCGCAAAGTTTCCGTGATTCCAGGTCGGAGCCACTCCCGCCTGTACCTGAAACGAGGATTGCTGATAACGGATCGCTGTAGTGAAACTCAGCAGACTGTTTTGACTGATGGAATCGGCCAATCCCATTGGTGAAGACAGTCTTTTTACATACGCATAGCGGATCGTCTGAAGCGAAAGAACTGTATGTACCCACCAATCGGTGCCGATCTGTTTTTGCAAAGGAGCCTGCAGCTGCATATTGGTCTCCGTGTTTTTTCGTTGATCGGAGAACCGATAAAATCGTAAACCAGGAAAAATGCTGATTCCGCTGGCCATGGGGGCCGTAGAGCGCAGCAACACATGGGCTGACCACAACGAGAATCGCTGACGAAGCGAATCAGGTAAAAAAGAAGCTACGGAGCGAGCCGTGTCGTAGTTAATATTGTTACGCGTTATCTCTTTGGTAAAGCCCAGCGAGGATGATAATTGAAGCGGAACTCCTTTTAATTGCCGGTACCCGTCTGCCTTCAATGAAGCGACCTGGTAAAATCGCATATCCCTAGCCTCGGGTCGTTGGGTAATGGAAGCATATTTTCCACCCAGCGAAAAGCCACTGGTAACTCCGTTGCCCTTATTGATCGCCATGCGAAGTGTCGGATTACGCAGGTTTCCGTAGCCGGCCTCCACAAAAGAGCGTGCGGGAAAGGATCTAGCGGTATCGATGGTGTAAGCAAGTGGTTGCACGGACCTAACCGTGTTGTCAAACAAAAGCTGGCGACTAAGAATCCGGTAAGGCAATACGAAACGGGTGGTATCGGATGCCAATGGAGCTGCCGAAAAATTCAGCTTGGGAGACTGTCGAAGAACGGGGCGAAAACTGGAGACGATCGTTACTCCCGTAGCGGCAATCGTATCGGATTGTGCTAGCCCCCTGCCCCACGCACCCAGCAGAAAACCTGTAACAAGTAATAGTTTGATCGAACGTTGTGGCATCCCTTTATTTTTTTGGTGTCGCGGTTTTATCGGCTTCGGCTTGCAGCGCCATTGCTAATTTTTCGGCTGCCACCTTTCTGAATACTTCGGCGCCGGCATTGTCCTTGACACTTTGATACGTAGCTTTTGCGTTAAAATAATCGGCTTGCACAAAATAGATATCCCCTAATAAAAGATAAGCACGGGTAACCCATTCCTCGTACGAGCCGGATTTATTGATGGTCTCAAAAGCCGCTTTCTCTGCCAACTTGTACTGCTGCTTTCTAAAAAACGAAGCGGCCTGCTCGTAGCGTGCCTCAGCGGCCAAAGCGCCCTTATTGAGCGAGATCACCTGTCGAAGGCTAAACTGAGCTTCTTCTTCTTTTCCCTGCTGACTGTAATTTTTGGCTGCAACCAGCGCTACCAATGCCTTGTCGTCTGCGCTGACCCCTTTTTCATTTAACAACAGGGCCCCGCGGCCGGCCGCCAGCTCGAGTTGTCCCAATTGGTAATGGGCGCGCAGCAGTCCGCGCAGGGCTTCCAGCTTACTCGACGCAAGCGCCGTCAGCTCGAACAATTTTGTGTAGTACCCTATGGCCCTCTCATAATTTTTTTGTTCAAAGTAACTAATGCGGGCGGCTTGCAGGGCAGCTTCTTCGACAAAGCGATTGGGGGCCAAGGCCAGCATGCTGTCATAATATTGCAGGGCCTTGTCAAGCAATTTGTTTTGCTGCGCCATAGCAGCCAGCATGGCATAAGCCTCGAGCACAAAGGAGGGACGATCGATTTCTGACAAATAACCTTCTAACGCTATTGCAGCCAGATCGAATTGTTTGTCGGCGAAAAGTTTCTCAGCGGCCGAGAAACGAAGCGAATCGGTGGCTGAGATCGTTAGAGAGATTCCCTTGGACCTTGCCAAACTTATAAAATCTGCAGCGCGCCCCTCTTCGAGATAGATGGCCTTTAGATTATCGAGCGCGTCGCCGGCCTCTTCGCTGTTGGCAAAATGATCGAGTATATATTTGAACTGCTCCTTAGCCTTTTCGTTATTATCGCTATTGTAGTGGGCAATCCCCAACTTGAAGTACGTCTGTGGCAACAACTGCGCACTTTTCTCTTTGGCAACAATCTTTTCTAAAAATGGAATGGCCATTGCGAAACGCTCATCTTCCATATACGTGTCGGCGATCGCCATCCAGCTGGCCGTTAGCAGTGGCGAGCCGGGATAGGATGCTTCAAAAAGCCGGAGCAATCGGATCTTTTCATCCGGCTTTTTTATGCCGGCTATGGTAGCCAATTGATATAAGGAATAATCAGCCTCCTTCCACGCAAAGTCGATCACTTGTTGATACAAGGCCGTGGCAGACCCATATTTTTTTAGCATCAGTAAACAATCGGCCTGTCGAACCAAGGCATCTTGCACCAATGCTCCGTCGTTGGCTGCTGCCTTGCCACTTAGCGAAGCAAACAAGGGCAACGCCTGCTCGTAAAGGCCTAAACGTAAAAAAGAATAAGCCAAACTATAACGGGCGTGTGGCGGACGAACCTCCCCCAACGTCGGCGCCCCTTTTTGCAGGTACCCCTGAAAGTAATCGACCGCCTCTTGATAACGCCCGCTACGAAAGGCCAGTTCGCCTTTCCAAAAAAACAAATACGGCAGCAGCGATTGATTGAACGGGTCGATCAACGCGCGGTCCAGCAAGTGATCGGCGCTCTGCCATTCTCCGTCATTGATCAACTCTGCCGCACGGCCATATAAAACCGGGGCAAAAAGACGACGGGCCGTTTCGGAGGGGCCCATTAACTGAGTCAGCAATTCCAACGCCTCTTTGTAGTTGCTGGTGGCGGCCAGCACAGCCAATTGAAGTTCCTTTGCCTCGCTCAGGTAAGAAGACATCGGATAGGTGCTCATAAAGGATTTGAGTCCGGTGAGTGCCTCGTCAAAAAATCCGAGCTGATACGAAAGTTTGGCATGTAAAAAACGGGCGGCTTCCCTCTCTTGCGAATGACCACTATTGAGCGAGACAAACAAAAAAGCGCTACGGGCGGCGGTATAGTTGCTTTGCTTCAGGTATACGTTACCCAACAGAAACAGCGCATGCTGGCCCAGCGAGTCTTGCTGAGCGCTCAATTGTAAAAGGCGCGGTGTCGCCAGCGACCATTGCTCGTTGTAGTATGCACAATAAGCGATCCGGTATAGATCATCTCTCGAGAGCATTGGAGTACCTTCGGCATAGATATTAAGGTGCACCAGTGCTTCGTCGTATTGCTTTTTCGAGAAATAGGCCTGGCCGAGAAGTTGCTCCAGTTCTTTTTGGTAATACGGCGCGGGTAATTGTTGTTGACGAGCCAGCACATAAGAAATAGCCTCGTCTTGCTTTTCTTTGCTTACCAGCAGTTGTGCAATAAGATAAGGCACATAAGGTCCATAGGTACTGTCCGATTGCAGCAGCCGCAACGATAACAAAGCCTCATCCCAATTTCTTTCTTTTATAAGCAATAAGGCATAATAGTAGGTGGCATCGCTCTTGTATAAACCCTCCGGGAGCGACCGCACCGAGTTAAAAAAAGTGCGGGCTTCGTTGAACTGCTGCAATATAAAATGCGCGTACCCTTGCTGAAACTGGGCCGTGGCAATCTCGCGATTGGAAAATTGAATAATACCGGCTTGAGCATACTGCTCTACACAAGCAGCCCACTGCCGGGTTCTAAAATAATAATCGGCCAGGGCAGCCCGTAACCGGTCTTGGAGGCTACGCTCAGGAGCCGAGGCTAAAAACTGTAATGTCTCTTGGGCGGCCTGCGGTTCGGCCTGGCGCAACCCGCATAGCAGAGATCGAAAGATGACAGCCTGCTGCGCAGCAGTGGCATGAATACCCTCCCTCTCGCGAAACTGCTCTCGCCATTCCCTGAAAAAAGGGCAAGCTTCTCCCGGTCGGTCTTGTAAAAAAGCCTGCAGGGCAATGTCTTGAAGGGAAGGCAGAGGATGAACACCCAGCGCTTGCTGCGCCTGGCTGTTACCAATTTGAAGTAACGATAGAACCACTACGATAGACCACCAATAAATACGCATGCAGTAAATTGATAACGGGGCGAATATTCAAAATATTTTAGGGCAGTCCAAGCACTCGTTGCAAACAGATGTGGATAAGTCTACCTTTAAGAGAGCGTTAACAAAAAAGGCTTAACTTAACGTTGTAAACGAAAAACGAGCTCATGAAAAAACTATTCAGTACCCGCTATTCCGAAAACGCAGTTTCATTCTCGTTACTGTTACTCAGGCTGGCAGCCGGCGGACTTATTATTCCGCATGGATTCGATAAACTAATACACTTCGTAGAACAAGCGAAGACCTTTCCCGACCCGCTACAGGTGGGTTCGGTGGTATCCCTTTCGCTGGTCATCTTCGCCGAATTCTTTTGCGCCGTGTTGCTGGTGGGCGGTTTAATGACCAGATTGGTCGTGATCCCGTTGCTGATTACCATGGCCGTTGCGGTTTTTATTATCCACCATGGTGATCTGTTGGGCGAGGCCGAACATGCAGCACTATATTTGACCGCCTATGTTGTGTTGCTGTTTACGGGGCCCGGAAAGATCAGCCTAGATCGCATGCTGGGCAATTAAGGCCGTCATTATGAATGAAGCGCCTCTGCCCAAATACCCCGGAGCAAAACAACAGCAAAACCCCTGGCTCAGCTCGCTGATCAGTTTACTGGCTTATTTACTGGTGGCTTCTTTATTTATAAAAGATCTAAAAGTTGCGGCCCTATTGGTCTTTATATTACTCTTTCATGAACTCGGGCATTATCTGGCCATGCGCCACTATCGCTATCTCGAGACCGGTATCTTTTTTATTCCGCTGCTGGGAGCTTTTGTTTCCGGATCGAAAAGAACCCTCTCGCAACAAGAATCCGCGACTATTATTTTAGCGGGCCCTTTACCAGGCATTTTACTAGGAATTATTCTGTTGCTCACCACCAACCGCCTTGGCCCATCGCTTGAGATGGCGGCCCTTTTTCATTCGGCAGGCATGGCGCTGGTGTTACTCAACGGTTTTAATTTGCTTCCGATCTATCCACTCGATGGCGGACAGTTGCTAAACCGGGTGTTCTTAGACGAAGAAAGCTGGCTTAGCCGGCTCTTTGTATTGCTGTCTGCCCTACTGCTTACCTTGATGGCCCTTGTATTAAAATTTTATGCGTTGCTACTTTTTCCGCTTTTGCTACTCTGGCGCGCCAAAAAAGACAAGACCCTTAAAAAGATAGAAGAACGCGTGGCAGCAGAGGGCATCAACACCGATGTGGATTATGCGCAATTACCGGACAAGGACTACTGGAAGATCAGAGCCATTCTAATAGAAATGCATCCGCGTTTTACCTCAATGGATACTGCTACTTTGACCTATGACAGCAAGGAGTCGGCCATACAAAGCATGGTCGAATCGTTGCTCGACAGACGGTTGATCATGGACCTGTCGACCGGTAAAAAAATAATGATCGCTACTTTGTGGATGAGCGCTTTGCTGTTGACAGTGCTTTTCGGAGTACTAAGTTGGAGAGGATGACAGCCATCAAACCCGACGCATATCGGCTTTCCAATGTTGTATGGCCTGTTTGATCTGATCTGGCGTTAACTGCTCTTCGGCCGCACGACGAGCGAGTGCTGCAAACTCCTGGTCAGAGGCAAATCGTAGTGCAATGATCTGACCCGTCTTGAGTCGTTTGTCAAGCGGCTGACCCGTGAGTATAAAATGACGCAGCGCCTCTTCG
>CAZZLP010000082.1:0-6484 GCA_964654705.1 uncultured Chitinophaga sp. | reverse complement strand
AGCCGTGTGGCCCTCGAAAATGCCGCCTCTATTGCCGGCATGTTGCTGACCACCGAGTGCGTGGTAGCCGATAAGCCCAAAAAAGAAGAACCACATGCTCACCCTGCCCCCGACATGGGCGGTATGGGAGGATATTGATATCCAAATAGTTGAAGGGAATTACCCAAGGCCTCATCATTTAGTTGGTGGGGCCTTCTTTTTTTATTTTTCCCTCGGCTTTTTGCTTCTTTTTTTCTGAAATATTCCTACTTTTATTCGATCGGATAATTTAACATCTCATTTAATTAAATCCACCCATGAGAAATTTTACTCTTTTTTTAATTTCCTTGCTCGTATTCTCGTCCGTTTTTGGTCAGAATCAGCGCTTTTGGACACCTATCACGGAGTCTGGTTTGGGCTACGATGTATTCGCTGCCGGCAATGCCAGACGTCCCGACAATTTCAAATTATTCCGTTTACAGGAGTCTGCCTTTAAACAATTTGTGGCGCAGGCTCCGCTGGAGGCTAACCAGCGCGTAAATCAGTCTGATTATTTCGTTGAGTTTCCTGTTTCCAGCGGAGAGATCAAAAGATTTCGCATCGTTAATGCCCCTGTTATGGCGCCTGAGTTGGCGGCCCGTTACCCGGGTATTTACTCATTTGCCGGTCAGGGGGTAGATAATCCCGATTACAATATTCGTTTTGACGTTTCTATGCACGGCGTACACGCCACTATCTTGAACGGTCACAATGAAGCTATCTATGTAGACCGCGTAGTCAATGATGTTTATCGAGTATCCGACCGAAGAGATTATACCGACGTTCCCAATAATTTCGAATGTTTGACCGAAGACATCATCAATAACATTGGTCCTGCTCCTGAGAATGCCGACGACGGTACGTTACGATCTTACCGGCTGGCCATGATCTCGGGCGCTGAGTTCTCCCTGCACTTTATTCCTGCCGGCGGACTCCCCACCTTAGCGGACAGTGTGGGTGCTGTCTTGGCGGCCATCAACAGTCATATTACCCGAGCCAACCAAGTGTACGAAAGAGATTTTGGAGTACGATTGATCTTGGTGGCCAATAATAATCTTCTTATTTATTTTAATCCGGCCACTGACCCAATAGCCAACCCTAACAGTCCCTCCGGTGCCGCCAGTATGGCTGCCATCAATGCCGCTATCGGAGTAAGTAACTACGATGTGGGTCATACGGCCAGCAAAGGAAGCGATAACGGAAACGCAGGTTGTATCGGATGTGTTTGTAACAATACCAATAAGGGTCTCGGATGGACAGTGTACAGTAATCCTTCTTTGCTTGAGTTTTATGTTATCGATTATCTGACGCACGAGATCGGTCACCAGTTCGGTGCCAATCATACGTTCTCGTTCAATATTGAGGGAACCGGTGTTAATATCGAGCCCGGTAGTGGTGTAACCATCATGGGTTACGCAGGTATTACCGGAGCTACCACCGACGTTGCACCGCATAGTATCGCCATCTTCTCAGTTAAAAGTATTGAGCAGGTTACCAATTATATCAGAAATGGTTTAGGCGCCAGTTGTGCAGTGTCGACCGTTACTGGTAATACCGCTCCCACCGCCAATGCGGGTGCTGACTTTACCATTCCATTCTCTACTCCTTTCAAGTTGACCGGAACTTCTACCGATCCTAATCCTACCGATGTCTTGACCTACAATTGGGAGCAAATCGACAACAGAACGTCAACTGCCGTTCCCACAGTGCCGTCCGCCAGTTCTACTGCCGGACCTCAGTTCAGAACATTCCTCGATTACACCACTCCTGAAAGGATCGTTCCTTCGCTTCAATTTATCTTGAATGGCAGTAACAACGATCGTTGGGAGGTATTGCCCGCTGTAGCAAGAAACCTTAACTTCAGATTTATCGCAAAAGATAATCGTCCTGGCGGCGGTAACACCAAGTCTGACGATATGGTCATCACGGTTGCCAACCTCGGCCCCTTCCTGATTACCTCTCAGAATACCGCTACTACCTGGACGGCCGGTACGTCAGAAACGATTACCTGGTCTGTGAACGGAACTACCGGTGCCCCTGTAAACTGTGCTAACGTAAGGATCTCCATCTCAACGAACGGAGGTACTTCGTTTACGACGTTGGTCGCCAACACACCCAATGATGGATCAGAATCCATCATCGTTCCTAACACGCCCGGTAACACGGTACGTGTAATGGTAGAGGCCATCGGAAATATCTTCTTTGACATCAACAATGTCAACATCACTATTTTACCTCCTCCCTTTGGATTTACATTCGATCAGACCACTCCGGCATCTGTTCCTTGCCCCGCACCGAATACCATGTCCATTACACTGGGTACAACTTCTAACGGGGGTTATACTGGCACGGTCAATCTTAGTGCTACCGGTAATCCGGCCGGTACCACTGTTAGTTTCGATCCTGCCTCTATCGCAGTGGGCGCCAGCACAGCCGTAACCCTGAACGGAACCAATACGCTTAATGCAGGCACCTACAACATTACGGTTACCGGCGTTGCAACCGGTGCACCCACGCGTACTGCCTTGTTGAGCTATACCGTACAATCCGGTAGTGGCCCTGCCATTACCACGCAACCTGCCAACCAAACCACTTGCGTGGGCAGCAATGCTACCTTTACCGTTGCGGCAACCGGCACTTACCAATGGCAAGTAAACACCGGTTCGGGCTTTAGCAACATCAGTGGTGCTACGAGCGCCTCTCTGGTGATCAGCGGTGCCACTGCTTCTCAAAGCGGTAATGCTTATCGTTGTGTGGTGACCGGTCAGTGTGGAAGCACCACTTCTTCTTCGGCTACCTTAACTGTTAATACACTACCGGCCATTGTTAGCAATCCTTCCAACGTTGCGGAGTGTACCGGTACCTCGGTATCCTTTACCGTAACCGCTTCCGGAACGGCACTTACCTATCAATGGCAACAAAGTACCGATGGTGGTGTCACCTTTAGCAATATCACCGGTGCGACCGCGGCTACTTATACCATTGCTTCTACCGTACTGGCCCAAAACGGAAATCGTTTCCGTTGCGTTGTATCGGGTGCTTGTACACCTTCTGTAACATCAACGGCTGCCACCCTTACCTTAAGTGCGGCCCCCGTTATTACAGCCAACCCCGTTGCTGCTGCCAGCATTTGTGAGGGTGCCTCTACCAGCTTTGTGGTAGCCGCTACCACACCAGTGGGCACGCTTACCTATCAATGGCAGGCCAGCACCAACGGAGGAACCACCTGGACCAATGTTTCCGGTGCTACCAATGCCACGTTCAATCAGTCCAATGTACCGGCTACGCAAAATGGATATTTGTTCAGAGCGGCCGTTACCACCAGTTGCGGTACGATCTTCTCTACAAACGTAGCGTTGACCGTAAATACGTTCCCTGTAATCAGCTTCGGAAACATTCCCGTAGAATTATGCCGCTCTGACCGTCCTGTTACCTTATCGGCTACCCCTGCCGGAGGTACCTTTAGCGGAAGCGGTGTAACCGGTTCGACCTTTAATCCTGCTGCCTCTGGCCTGGGCGACAAAACCATTACTTATACTGCCTCCAATGCGGGATGCCAGTCTACGGCCAACCGTGTCATTATCGTGGAGCAGTGCGCCGAGCGTCAGATTCCGCTCGATAATCCTTCTTCGCTGACATTATTCCCGAACCCGAATACCGGTCGTTTCGGCGTGCGTGTCAACACTGACCTTTATACCAAGTTTGGCCTCAGAGTGTATAATAACCTGGGCCAGCTGATCCGTACCCAGCAGATCGCCGGCGTATTCTTTGGTCAGGTCATTTCGATGGATATGTCACAACTGCCCAATGGCACTTATCACCTTTCGTTCAGCAATGACGAAAGAGGAGCGACCGTTACCAGAACCATTTCGGTGGCCATCTACAAGTAATCACTTCTTCTTTATAAAGCATCCCGTTCGGTTAAACCGGGCGGGATGCTTTTTTTTATGCTACCTTTGCCGCCGCAATTAAGCATTTATGATAAGTGTCAAAGATCTCAAGCTCGCCTATGGAAAAAGGGTTCTCTTCGAAGAGGTCAACCTGAACTTTACCAAGGGCAATTGTTACGGAGTGATCGGGGCCAACGGGGCCGGGAAAAGTACTTTTTTAAAGATCCTGAGCGGCGAGATAGAACCCAATAAGGGTAGGGTAGATATTACTCCCGGAGAACGAATGGCGGTACTTCGTCAAAATCATTTTGCTTTCGATGACATTACCGTGCTCAACACCGTGCTCATGGGGCATACGCGACTATGGGAGGTACACAAGGAGCGCGAAAGGATCTATGCCCTGGCTGACTTTACCGAAGAGGATGGCATTCGTGCCGGCGAATTAGAGAGCGAATTTGGAGAAATGGGAGGCTATACGGCCGAAAGTGATGCAGGAGCGCTCTTGGGAGAGCTGGGCGTGGCAGAGCTCTATCATCAATCGTTGATGAAAGATATACCGGCCAACTTGAAACTCCGTGTCTTACTGGCACAGGCCCTCTTTGGTAATCCCGACATCTTACTCCTGGATGAGCCTACCAACGGACTTGATCTGGAAACCATCAGCTGGCTCGAAAATTTTCTGGCCGACTATGAGAATATCGTATTGGTGGTTAGCCATGACCGACATTTTCTGGATGCCGTCTGTACGCATGTGGCCGATGTGGATCGTCAAAAGATCAAGATCTTTACCGGTAACTATACGTTCTGGTACCAGTCCTCGCAGTTGATGGCCCGCCAGTTAGGAGACAAGAACAAAAAAGTAGAGGAAAAACGGCAGGCCCTGCTCGACTTCATTGCCCGCTTTAGTGCCAATGCCTCCAAGAGTAAACAGGCCACCTCTAGAAAAAAGGCATTGGAAAAACTTACCATCGAAGAGATCGAGCCCAGTTACCGCAAATATCCCGGGATCATCTTTCAGCCCCTTCGCGAAGTGGGCAATCAGATATTGAACATCGAAAAACTCGCCAAAAGCGTCGAAGGTCGTGTGCTTTTTCAAGACGTCAGTTTTACGGTCAACAAAGGAGATAAGATCGCGGTGCTGAGCCAGGATCCATTGGCAGTGACCTCTTTTTTTAATATCATCACCGGCAGTGTTGCCCCAGATAGCGGGCGTTACGAGTGGGGCACCACCGTTACGCATGCCTACTTGCCACAAGAGAATGACAGTTATTTTTCGGGTGATGTAAATCTCATGGACTGGCTGCGACAGTTCGTGCCCGATCATGTCAAGGACGTAGACGAGCCCTTTCTTCGCGGTTTCTTAGGTAAGATGCTCTTTAGCGGAGAGGACGTGCTCAAGAAGACCAACGTTTTAAGCGGAGGAGAGAAGGTCCGGTGCATGTTGAGCCGGATGATGTTGCAAAATCCTAATGTGATATTGCTGGACCAACCCACCAATCACCTCGATCTGGAAAGTATTCAAAGCTTTAATGACCAGTGTGTAGAGTACAAGAGCAATGTACTGCTTAGCAGTCACGACCATACCTTTATGCAGACCGTAGCCAATCGAATTATAGAGTTGACTCCTCGCGGGGTGATCGACCGATTGATGACCTTTGACGAGTACTGGCAAGACGAGCGCGTTAAGGCCATCCGGGAGTCTTCGTATAGTTAAACTTTATAAAAGGCATAGGCGATTTTTTCTTAAACACGTACTTTTATTGTACCTGCTCAATGGCAGCCACGGTATGAAAGAAAAAATACTGGAGCATCTCGACGATGCCGCTTTTTTAGAATCGCTTTACCGCTCCGACAGACAAACGTTCAGAGCTGAATTTTACAAAGTTTACCCCGACATCGCGCAACAACCTTCTGCTGCCTTTTGGCACCAGCGATTAAGTTACCGGGCTGCCCCTGTTGTGATGGGCAAGAAGGCTGATCTGTTGTTTGTCGCGGCCACCGCGCTGTTGAGCGCTTTTCTAATAAAAATACCGGCCCTCTTTGATGTCAACGACGAAAACTATTACGCTCGCAACGCCGGATTTATTTTGTTTACTTCCTTGATGTGCTTTTTTGCCCGAAAGCAAAAAATAGCCCTGCGCGCTGGTATCGTTGTGGCTGGCTTACTTTTAGCCGGTGCTTTTTTTATAAACTGGTTACCCTCTTCTGTCGAAAGCAGCACGTTTATCTTGTCTTGTATTCATTTGCCTTTGTTCTTTTGGGCACTGCTCGGTTTTGTCTTTACAGGAGCGCGGTCACTGACCGATTGGGAGAGGCGTCCTGATTTTCTTCGCTACAACGGAGACCTGATTATTTTGACCTCTTTATTCTCGAGTGGTATTTTGGCGTTAAGCGGTATTACCCTGGCGCTTTTTAACCTGATCGGCCTACACATAGAAGAATTTTGTATGCAATGGATTGTGGTAGTCGAAGTAGCTGCCGCTCCCTTAATTGCTACTTATATTTTGGATACCCACCCTAACCTCATCAACAAGGTATCACCCATCATTGCCCGAATCTTTAGCCCGGTGGTTTTG
>CAZZLP010000081.1:0-6488 GCA_964654705.1 uncultured Chitinophaga sp. | reverse complement strand
TCAAAGGAAATGATACCCATCCCCTTTATAAATACCTGAAAGAGCAAGCCAAGGCCAAAGACTTCAATGACCCGGTTAGCTGGAACTTCGGAAAGTTTCTGCTCGACGAAAAAGGAGAGTTGATCGCGACCTTTTCGCCCCGTACGGAGCCTATGAGCAAAGAGATCTTAAAGTGGCTCGAATAAGTTTTCGGCAAGGCGCCCCGCATTGTACAAAGCGGACCCTGTGTTTTCTGTAACGGATGAAGTACATTCGCCCTAATGCGATACAACGAGGTAATAGGGCAGTCTTTTCTGCAACAAAAATTAACCGAGCTGGTTCGGCAAAACAGGTTGAGCCATGCCTTGTTGCTCCTGTCTAAAGAAGGCAGCGGTGCCCTGCCATTGGCCATTGCCTTTGCGCAATACCTGGTTTGCGAAACGGTAGCGACTTCCCCAGCCGAGGCCCCCTGCGGAACCTGTTCGGCTTGTAAGAAAGCTACACAGTTAATTCATCCTGACATTCACTTCTCGTATCCGACCGTTACCAAAAAAGCCGGGGAGAAACCCATTGCCACAGATTTCATTACGGAGTGGCGTTCGTTTATTCGGTTAAACCCGTACGGTAATCTATTCGATTGGATAGAGATGATCAAATCGAAAGAGAACAGCCAGGGAAAGATCACGGCAGAGGAGTGCAACGACATTGTCAGAAAACTAAGCCTGAAAAGTTTTGAAAGCCCTTGGAAGATCATGATCGTTTGGCTCCCTGAGTTGATGGGCAACGAAGGAAACAAACTATTGAAACTAATCGAAGAGCCCCCCCCCGACACGTTGCTGCTGCTGGTCAGTGAAAGCGATGCACCATTGCTGCCCACTATCGTAAGCCGGTGCCAGGTACTCTATGTACCCGGGCTGGAGACAGCGGCGATAGAAAAAGCACTTATAGAGAGAAACAACACCCCACCCGCACTGGCCGCGCAAGTGGCGCCGCTTTGCGAGGGCAATTACCGAGAAGCTTTACAACTGGTGCAACATGCCGAGGAGGATTGGCAGACGCTGGTACGCGATTGGCTCAATGCGATGATAAAAACCGGACCGGTGGCCCAGACCAAATGGGTCGAAGAGATCAGCCGGCTGGGTAGAGAAAAGCAAAAACAATTTATACGCTACTTTATTCATTTGCTCGATCAGGCCCTTCGCTTGCGTATCCGCAAGAGCGAATACGTGATCAGCGAAAAAGAAAAAGATTTTGCAGAACGGCTTAATAAGATAGCAGGTATCGAGCAGCAAGAGGCCATGGTCAGAGAACTGGACCAAGCTCATTACCAAATTGAGCGCAACGCCAATGCGAAGATCCTGTTTCATGCGCTCACCATTAGACTTTACCACATCATTCAAGACAAAGTCGTATTTTCGCTTACATGAGTTGTACGGGCTGTGGTACTGCAACTGGCAGTAAACCAAATGGATGTAAAAGCAACGGTGGATGTAGTTCCGGCGGTTGCAATCGTATGAATGCCCACGACTGGCTCAAGAACCTTCCGCTGGCCGATACCGATAGCCAATGCCGCGTTATTGAGGTTAGTTTTAGCCAGGGTACCCGAAAAGATTTTTTTACTAATCCCACCTTGCAACCCCTCGAAAAAGGAGACCTGATTGCCGTAGAAGGGGTCAGCGGTTTTGATGTAGGAGAGGTTTCGCTGACCGGAGAGATCGTACGCT
This sequence comes from uncultured Chitinophaga sp., assembly GCA_964654705.1. Taxonomy (GTDB): domain Bacteria; phylum Bacteroidota; class Bacteroidia; order Chitinophagales; family Chitinophagaceae; genus JJ008. The sequence continues at coordinate 4,785 of CAZZLP010000081.1, read as the reverse complement.
TGCAATTAAAGAAAAGAGGCGTAAAAGAAGATCATCCCGAAATGAAAAAAGTATTGCGTCGGGCCACCGACCGCGATATGGAGCAATGGAAACAAAGCAAGGCTCGCGAACCCGAAGCCGTTATTCGCAGCCGCGCCATTGCCAAGCAACTAAGACTGGACATGAAGATCAGCCAGGTCGAAATGCAGGCCGATGGCAGAAAAGCAACCTTCTTTTACATAGCGGATGGCCGTGTAGACTTCAGAGAACTGATCAAAGTTTATGCTTCCGAATTCAAGGTCAAAGTAGAGATGCGCCAGATCGGTGCCAGGCAAGAGGCAGGAAAAGTGGGTGGTATCGGTAGTTGCGGAAGAGAACTTTGCTGCAGCACCTGGCTAACCGATTTTAAATCGGTCAATACGGCGGCGGCACGCTATCAGAATCTGTCTATCAATCAAACCAAATTGAGCGGACAGTGCGGACGATTAAAATGTTGTCTGAACTACGAGCTCGACACTTACCTGGATGCACTGCAACATTTTCCGGATAATTGTGATGTATTGCAAGTAGCCAAAGGAAATGCCTTTTTGATAAAAAAGGACATTTTCAAGAACTTGATGTGGTACACGCTACCGGATAGCAACAAGCAGTATCCTTTGTCGATCGATCGCGTAAAGAAGATCAAAGAACTCAACCGGCAAGGTATTCGGCCCGAAGAGCTCGAGCCTGTAGAGGTCGTATCGTCCAAGCCGAAAGAAGAAGAACCAGAGTTTGTAGAACTGGTGGGGCAGATCAGTCTTAAATCGCTTGAGCGGGCGGCACAGAAAAAAAGAAGACAACAACAAGGGCATCGCCCTGATCAGCCTCGTCGCGAAGGCGGACCGCAACAACGCGGACCACAACAACGAGGACCCCAGGGGGGCGGGCCTTCTCAGGGCAGATCGACACAGGGGGGCGGGCCACATGGCGGTAATAATACCAGAAACGGAGGTCCCTCTCGCCCACCATCGCGCGGACCAAGGCCCCCCCGCGGACCCAGACCTCCTCAGCAAGGACAAGGCAACTGATCTTTCTTATTCATCGGCGCCAATGGCGCTATAGAGTGCATCCTGAATTTTTCCTCTGACCTGCAATTGCGATAATCTGTTATTGTCTCGGGTAGGATAGACCCGGTTCGATAAAAAGATATACACCAATTCGTGCTGCGGATCGGCCCAAACGCAGGTGCCCGTAAATCCGGTATGACCAAAGGTGGCCGGAGCAGCCAACAAAGAAGGATACGGATCGCGACGCATCTTATTGTTGGCTTCTGGTTTATCAAAACCCAATCCACGCCTGCTGCCGCTGCGCTGATAACTTGTAAAGAGTTGAATGGTCTCGGGCTGCAAATAACGTCTCCCCTGGTAGACCCCTTTGTTGAGTAACATCTGATACAAAATGGCCAGATCGTATGCACTCGAGAACAGACCTGCATGACCGGCTATTCCTCCCATGAGTGCAGCTCCCTCATCGTGTACATCGCCTCGGGTGGTTTGGCGACGAAAATATGTTTCAGTCTCGGTGGGAACCAGCCGATCGGTGGTAAAACGGTCGCGTGGTTTAAAGCCGGTCGTAAACATTCCCATAGGGCGGAAAAAATGGTCCTGACAAAAAGCATCGAGCGATTTACCGGACACCTGCTCAACGATACTTCCTAAAAAAATAAAATCATTGTCGCTATAGACATAATTGCCGGAAGGCCCCAACGGGCTTTGCAATATCCGCTTTCGGATACTGTCTTGCCAATCGTTGCGAACAAACAGGTTCTCGGCCACACGAGTGGTAAACCCATTGCGTCGCACCAGAGAGAAAATGGTGGTATCAGGAAGACCATTGGCAGTAATGGTCTCTTTATAAAAAGGAATAAAAGGCACCAGCCCTGCCTGGTGCATTAAGACATCTCTGACCAACAGATCTTGTTTGTCGGTACCTCTTACCCACGAAAGATAATCACCCAACCGGGCATCCAGACGAAGTTTACCCTGCTCATAGAGTTTCATGACCGCCACGGTGGTAGCGGAGATCTTGGTAACATAGGCGAGGTCAAAAATACTGTCGGTTTGCACCTTCATGGTGTGCACGTAATCATAAAAACCAAAGGCCTTATGATACAGGATCGATCCTTTATGAACGGCCAGTACCACACAACCCGGAAAGGCTTTTTGTGCAATGGCATTGGCAACGATCGTGTCTACCTTACGAAAGGCAGCGATCTTTCTGTTGGTAGAGATGGGTAGAGGCTTTTCTTGAAGACCCGCACCCAAAGGATACTGACAGACAGAGACGGGCAAGACCCCTTTGGCGGCAAACTCGCCCGATAACCACTGCGCGGCCACCGTCTGGGTTATATCATCATCCTGATAGGCAGCGACCAAAAAGCGGGCATCGCATACGTGCCGAATGGCCTGCACATTGCCAAATACAAAACTGATCGTGGAGTCGCTCTGCAAGGCCCGGTGCAATTGCAAGGCCTTTGCACCGATCCCGAAACTATTCATGGGCTTGTTAGAAAATCCTTGCAACCCAATAACAAAAAGGTCGTAACGGCCTTTGGTCTTGATCGATTGCACCAGACTGTCTACATTGATAGTACTGTCTTGCAGCGAAAAGAGGTAAGGGTCTGCTCCCCATTGTGTCTGAAGCTGCTTGCCGAATACTCCAAGAGCGGTTCCGCCCAATTGTACATAGGCCAGGCGACGGTCGCCTTTTTGTAAGGGCAACTCCAGCGATCCAGGCTTTTTGCCAAGCACAGTGAGCCCCTTGCGGGCCACCTCTTCGCGAATGGCATCGGTGGCGGCATTCAGATCGGTCAACAGCCGAGTAGTATCGATGAACTGCCGACGGTGGAGTCCGAGATTGTATTTTTCTTGCAACACTTTTTTGACCTTATTGTCAACATCGCTTTGTTGCAATCGCCCGTCTTGCAGGGCCGTTTTGATGGCGGCGATCGATTCGGGTACGCTGGCCGGCAGACAAAGCATATCATTGCCGGCAATGATGGCCTCTACCGAAATGGTACCACCCGGAAAGTAACTCGCGACACCCTTCATCTCGAGGGCATCGGTAAAAGTGAGCCCGTTGTACTGAAGCTTATTGCGAAGCAACTCCGTAACATTATTGCGCGAAATAGAAGTGGCGCGGTGTGCCCCGGTATCGATGGCCGGAATGGCCAGGTGAGCGATCATGACACTGCCTACACCGGCCGAAAAGATCGCTCTGAACGGAACTAGCTCCATCGAATCGAGTTGCGCCATCGACTTGTTGATTACGGGCAGATCGTAATGAGAATCCACGGCCACATCACCATGCCCAGGAAAATGTTTGGCACAGGCCATGATGCCCGCATCCTGCATTCCTTTCATGTAGGCAACCCCCATACGACTTACTTTATCTCGGTCTTCTCCGAACGATCTAAAACCAATCACGGGATTGTCAGGATTATTGTTGACATCGACCACGGGTGCATAATTGACATGAACGCCGATGCGCTTGCATTGCTCCCCGACCGCCACCCCCATGCGGTATACGACACTTTCATCTTGCAAGGCACCCAGGGTTAACTGATAAGGAAACCGCGTTACACTGTCAAGCCGCATACCCAATCCCCACTCACCATCGATGGTGATGAGCAGTGGCGTGCGGGCTATTTGTTGATAACGATTGGTCAACAAGGCCTGTCGTATGGGCCCTCCCTGAAAAAAACAAAGTGCCCCGACATTGTAATCGACAATATCGCGCTCTACCTTGGCCACATGCTCGGGCCCCAGATTGGAATGGGCCCGAATGACCATCAACTGCGCAATACGCTGATCTTCTGTCAAACTGCCAAAGACGCTATCTACCCAGCGATTCCGGGCTTGGACGGCAGGGGTCTGGGCTTTTACCGACCCCAAAGACAAAACGAACAGCAAGGCGATCGTAAGTAGCACTCTCATGAAAAATTGTTTAAACGGCAATAAATAAAAATACTCTTTTTACCGTAATCAGTACCCGCGAATCCGCCTCTTCTTTTACGCTAAAAAGCAAGCGGAGTGATCCTGCGGATCGGCGCCAATATCGTATTTTTGAAGGCTAAATTCAGGCAACCCCTTGATCACTGTCTTACCCGACCATATTGCCAACCAGATCGCCGCCGGAGAGGTCATACAGCGACCCGCGAGTGCGGTCAAAGAATTACTCGAAAATGCCGTAGATGCGTCGGCCACTGCCATTCAGCTTATCGTCAACGACGCCGGTAAGTCGCTCGTGCAGGTAATAGACAACGGCAAAGGAATGAGCGAGGCCGATGCAAGGCTTTGTTTCGGTAGACATGCTACCTCAAAGATCAGTCGCATCGAAGATTTGTTTTGTATTCAAACCATGGGATTTCGGGGAGAGGCACTGGCCTCTATCGCAGCGGTCGCACAAGTCGAGTTGCGTACCCGTACCGAAGCGGAAGAGATCGGTTTTTATATCGAGGTCGAAAACAGTCAGCTGGTAAAGGCGACGCCGGTGGCGGCTCCGCAAGGTACCAGCGTGGCCATGAAGAACCTTTTCTTTAACGTCCCGGCACGTCGAAACTTTCTAAAAAGCACCGCTGCCGAGATGCGTCATATTATCGATGAGTTTACCCGCGTGGCATTGGCTTTTCCTTCGATCGCCTTTAGCCTGCATGCCAATCACCAACAACTCTTTCAATTAGAAAGCGGCTCTCTTAAGCAACGAGTGGTACAATTGATGGGGACCTCGTACGAATCGAGGCTGGTAACGGTAAAAGAAGAGACCGAT
>CAZZLP010000080.1:0-6538 GCA_964654705.1 uncultured Chitinophaga sp. | reverse complement strand
GAGACGGCGGACGCAAAAGATATTACGAGCAACAAAAGATTAACCAACTTGCCGACGTGGGGTTGTTCTATTCCAAGAATATCAAAAAGATCAAATCTAAAGTAGATGTATTAGTGGCGCACAGCTACCAGAGTTTCTTGACCAAGGTATCTAACTTCCCTGCGCTCAGCTATCGTCGTATTTACGATCCTGCCAATCCTGCCAAAAAAGATACCATCATCGGAACCGAGCCTGTGTTCAAGACCGATCGTCCTGAGTATCGCCTGGAGTCTTATATCGGGCGTGTCAACTATACGCTGATGGACAAATACCTGATTACTGCTACCATCAGAAGCGATGCTAGCTCGAAGCTGAATCCTGATGATCGTATCGGTTACTTCCCATCACTCGCTGTAGCTTGGAAGGCCCGCGAAGATTTCTTCAAGAACTCCAAAATGGTCAATGACCTCAAGTTTCGTTTTAGCTGGGGTGTGACCGGTCAGCAAGATGGTATCGGATACTATTCTTACCTGCCCCGCTACTCCCTCAGTAGCAATACGGCCATGCAGCAGTTCGGTAATGCCTTTGTTAGTTACTTGCGCCCCGTAGGATACGATCCTTCTATTCGCTGGGAGACGACCACTACGACCAACTTCGGATTGGATTACGGTTTCTTCAACAACCGCATCTCCGGTACCGTAGATTACTACTCTCGTGAGACCAAAGACCTGCTGGCTAACGTAGCCGTTGCCTCGGGTGCCAACTTTGTCAACGAGATCGTCACCAACGTAGGGAACATCAGCAGCGAAGGGGTAGAGGTCGTATTGAACCTGGTTCCCATCCGTACCAAGGATATCACTTGGGACCTTTCATTGAACTATGCCTATAACAAAGCGACCATCACTAACCTGCTGCGCAACCCCGATCCTAAGTTCAAAGGTCAAGAGGTGACCGGCATCGGTGGCGGTACAGGTAACACCATCGGTATTCATGCCGTGGGTTCTTTCCCCAATAGTTTTTACATGCTCAAGCAGATCTATGATGCCAACGGCAACCCCATCGAAGGGTTGTTCGAAGACACCAACAGAGATGGCCTTATCAATAACGATGACCGTCAGATCAGCCAAAAGCCTGCTGCCGATGTGTTACTGGGTTTTAGTACCAACCTGACCATCAAAAAATTCAATATCGGATTTACCGGTCACGGTATGGTGGGTAACTACCTTTATAATAACGTTAACTCTAACAACGCGGTCATGCGTGCGGTCAAGAATCCGGTACGTTTTATCGGCAATGCCAGCCGCAACTTCCTGACCACGAATTTTATCAATAACTGGTATCTCTCCGATTATTATTTGGAGAATGCCTCTTTCTTCCGTTTGGACAATATCAACCTAGGGTATAATGCCGGCCGCGTACTCAACGACAAAGCCTCTCTGCGTATCAGCGCCAGCGTGCAGAATGTTTTAATCCTTACCAAATACAGTGGTCTCGATCCGGAGAATGCCGGTGACGGTGGCGTAGATAATAATATCTACCCCAGACCTCGCGTGTTCTCGGTAGGCTTTAATCTTGATTTTTAATTAATAAAAGGTTTGCATTATGAAAAATATGTCAATAAAAAACATGCTGCTCGCCTTACTGGCGATGGTAATGATCAGCTCTTGCTCCAAGCAGCTGAATCTGTTTCCGCAGAATGACCTGACCTCCGAAGACGTCTATGCCACTGCTGCCGGTTATCGCCAGGTGTTGGCTAAGATCTACGGTGGGTTGGCCACCACGGGTAACGTTGGCCCTGCCGGTGCCTCCGATATTCAAGGTCTCGACGAAGGATCGCAGTCTCCGTTCTTGCGTGGCTTCTTTAATTGTCAGGAGCTCCCTACCGACGAGGCCGTGGTTTCTTGGAACGACCAAACGATCAAGGATTTTCATAACCTGAGTTGGTCCAGTGCCGATCCTTTCCTGAAAGGAATGTACGCTCGCCCCATTTACAACATTATGGTGGCTAACGAATACTTGCGTGAATCAAGTGATGCCAAGTTGGCCGCTCGCAAGATTGCCGGTACCGATGCTACCAATATCAAGGCCACCCGTGCCGAGGTTCGCTTTCTACGTGCCTTTAATTATTGGGTAATGATGGACCTTTTCGGTCGTTCTACCTTTATTACAGAAGCGAATGCAGTGGGTACTACGCTTCCTAAAGAGCGTACTCGCGCAGAGCTATTCACTTATATCGAGACCGAGTTAAAGGCGATCGAGACCGAACTCAAGACCGTTCGCACCATTGAATACGGTCGTGTTGACCAGGGTGCTGCCTGGGCCCTGCTTGCTCGTTTGTACCTGAACGCACAGATCTATACCGGTACGGCCCGCTGGACCGACGCTATTACGTATGCACAAAAAGTAATTACCGGTGGCTACTCATTGCATGGCAATTACCGTGAATTGTTTATGGCCGATAACGATAAGCGCACTAACGAGATCATCTATGCCATTGCCTGTGATGGTCTTCGTGCTCGTTCTTACGGAAATACCACTTTCTTTATTCACGCCGCTGCGGGTGGAGACTTTTCTGACTTTGGTACTAACCAGGGATGGTTCGGCTACCGCGCCACTAAAGGGTTGGCCGATAAGTTCTCTGACCTGACCGGTGCCACCGACAGAAGGGCCATGTTCACGACATCTTTATATGGCACCAGCGCCTCTCAGATTGTCATCAACGATGTGTCCGATTTCAGTAACGGATTGCACGTATGCAAATACCGCAATGTTCGCTCCGATGGACAGGCTGTTACAGATCCTACGACCTACTGGTCCGATATTGATTTTCCTGTGTTCCGCTTGGCAGAGATGTACCTGATCTATGCAGAAGCTACGCTGCGTGGCGGTACGGGCGGAGATGCGGCCACGGCGCTTAACTATGTAAACTTGTTACGCCGCAGGGCTTTCAACGGAAGTGCAGCCGGCGATATTACCGCCAGCCAGCTTAACCTGGCTTTTGTACTCGATGAAAGAGCTCGTGAATTATATTGGGAAGGTCATCGCCGTACCGACCTGATTCGCTACGGTCTGCTAACGACCGGAACCTATCTTTGGCCTTGGAAGGGCGGGGTTGCCTCCGGTACTGGCGTGGACAGCAAATTCAATTTATTCCCCGTACCGGCCTCGAACCGTACTTCAAATCCAAACCTCACACAAAACCCCGGATATTAATCAACGTAAAAATTGCCTGTTATGAAAACTATATTCAAACTCATACTGGGATCCTTTTTACTGACAGGACTCTGGTCTTGCGAAAAGGAAGAAAACAGAATCACCTACTTGGGTGGATCTGCTCCGGTGCTCTCTACGACGGCCACGGCTCCCATCGTGCTTCGTAAAGAAGATCGTGACAACGTAGGATTGGTACTCAACTGGACCAACCCCAACTATCGGTTTACCACCGGGGTCAGTTCGCAAGATGTAACCTATCTTTTGCAAGTCGATACGGTCGGTGGTAATTTCGCCAGCCCCAACAGACAAGAGATCGCCATTGCCAAAGACCTGGGTGCTCGCATGACCGTCAAGGATGTCAATACGATCTTAAGCAAAATGGAATTACGCGCCGGGGTGGCCTATAACATGCAAATGCGTGTGATCTCTCGCCTCATCAATGCTACGGTGCCGCTGACCTCCAACACCATCACCGTTCGCATTACGCCTTATCTGGACTTTGCGGTAGAACCTCCCGGAACACAAGCCGGTAATTACAATGATGCAGGGTTGTGGGCGTTGGGAGATGCTTTTGCCTCTGGTTGGAATAATCCCATGCTGGCTCCTTTCAATACATCACAGCGTTTTAGAAGGGCCGATGTGCTGCTGTATGTGTTAGATGATGTAACGTTCAATGCATCCGGTTTCTACAAGCTGATCCAAACGCAAGGAGTATGGGGTACGCAGTACCGTCCTGCTCCCACCAGTGTGGCTAATGTAGATCCCATGGGTGGCGAGTTCGAGAAGCGTGATGCCGATCCCGGATTCAGATCGCCCGGAGCCGGTCGCTACCGCATCGAAATGAATTTCCAAACCGGTAAGTATAAATTAACCCGACTCTAAACCCTTAAATCACTGCAACATGAAAAATAGTATTAAACTGCTTTCGCTGGGTTGGGTACTGGTGTTAACAGTACTGGCCTGTACCAAAGTGGCCGATCTTCCTTTTTATGACAAAGGAAGGGCAGTTACCCTGACCTCTTCGTTCGCCACGGTGGTATCTACCCAAGCCGACTCTAACCGCAACGTGGTTAGTTTCTCTTGGACTAACCCCCAACATGGCACCGACTCTGCCAACTATAAGTTCGTGCTCTCTATTGACAGTGCAGGACGCAATTTTGCCCGAGAGGTCACCAAGACCGTCATGGGAGCCAGAAATACGGCCCTTACCGGACGTGAGCTGAACAATATTCTGCTCAACTATGGATTTGCCGTAGGCAGACCCCACACCCTCGAGGTAAAGGTCACTTCTTCTTATGGAAATAATAATGAGAGACTCGAGTCGAATGTGGTACGTGTTACCGTTTCTCCATTCGATGACCCTGCTGTACTTACTACACAGAATACCACCATCAGCCCCACGCTGGCGATTTCTAACAATCCAGGTAATACCTTTAGCTGGAGTCGTTCGTTTCCCGGCTATACCGGTGATATCACGTATACCTTACAGTACGACTCTGCCGGAAAGAACTTCGCTACCCCTCAAAATTTCCCCGTTGGTACCAACTTGCTCAACGTTACGCTTACCAATTTTGAGATGAACGAAACAGCGCTTAACGATGGTGTAGCAGGCGGAACTACCGGACGTATCGAGTATCGCGTAAGAGCGGTTACTGCGCAAGGCGCGGTATCTTTCTCTAACACCGTTTCAGTTACCATCAATACATACGTACCTATTCTGCGTTTCTACATGCCCGGCGGTTATCAGTCTGCCACTGGTAATGGAAACAACTGGGATCCCGGCACGGCTCCTGAGTTGATCCGTGATATTCGTCCTGAAGCTATGAACAAGCTCTATTACATGTATATCTTCTTGCCTGCCGGAGCTGAATTTAAGGTAACACAAGGTCGTGCCTGGGATATCAACTACGGCGGAACTGGCGGGGTGCTTCAGCAAAACGGAGCTAACTTTTCGGTATCGACTGCCGGTGTATATCGTATCTCTATCGACCGCGCTAACATGCGCTTCGACATTCGCGAAGGCCGTATGGGATTCGTGGGCGGTGCTACCGGTGCCAACTGGAATCCCGGTGCTTCTTTCCCCGACTATGCCTTGGGCCACCCCGAGCGTAATTTGTTCGTGGGGCTTACTAATCTGAACAGTGCCGGCGGTTGGAAGCTTATTGATAATAACAACTGGAACAGCGGGGATATTACCGCTACCAATGCCCGTAGCTATGGTGCTAATGGCGGAAGCGGCTCTACTATGCAGGTAAACGGACCTAACATGCCCGATGTAAGTACTACCGGTCGTTACCGCGTTATCTGGGATGGTCGCGATGTAAACAATATTAAATACGAGATCTCTCCTGCAACAGAAATGCGTGTGGTAGGTGATGGTCTTACCGGTGTTCCTGCCTGGAACCCCGGCGCCAGTCCTCAAATGACTTATGTGGGAGCCGGAGTATGGACCATCTCGGTGAGTCTTGAGGCCAACAAGGATATCAAGTTCCTGGCCGGAAACGCCTGGGGCGCCTTCGACTACGAAGATGCCAGCGGCGGCAGCCAGTCAGTGGGAACGCCTCGTCGTATCAGATGGGAGGGAGGAAATAATTTCAAGACGCCTTCCGCCACGCGTACCTACACCATTACGCTCAACGAAAATTTGCAGACCGTTACGATCAATTAGTCGTTACCGATCATTTTATAAAAAGAGTAGTCCTACCCGGGCTACTCTTTTTTTGTATCAAAAATTTTATTGAAAATCAATTATTTATAGGGGTATGATCAAAAATTGATGACTTTATGCGTTGCTGTATGACGGTTCGTGCCTACCTTCGCCATCCAATTTTAAAATCGGGTGCCGGGATAGCGGTACTCTAAAAAAATCAAGTCATGAGCAAATTACATTTCACTACCAAACATGCGAACGAGGCTACCGTAAAACGCAACTGGTATGTTGTGGACGGTACTAATCAAACCGTTGGTCGTATGTGTGCCAAGATCGCTGCGGTGCTCCGTGGTAAGAACAAAGCATGCTATACTCCACACGTAGACACCGGCGATTATGTGATCGTCGTCAATTGTGAGAAGGTCGTCTTTACCGGCAACAAGCTCGAGCAAAAAATTTACGATCACTTTACCGGATACCCCGGAGGCCGTAAAGAGGAGACCGCTGCTAACCTTCAGAAGCGTCGTCCCGAAGTGGTCATTGAGCGTGCTGTTAAGGGAATGCTCCCTAAGAATCGTTTGGGTCGCAAGATGTACAAGAAGTTATTCGTGTACGTAGGCGATGCCCATCCACATGGTGCTCAGCAACCCCAGCCCCTCAAATTCTAATCTAAAACTTTCAAATAATCTATAAATG
>CAZZLP010000079.1:0-6554 GCA_964654705.1 uncultured Chitinophaga sp. | reverse complement strand
TTGCGCTTTCACCCAGGCTTTGGTGGCTTCGCTGTTGTCATCTTCTAGCCAGCGGTACGGGTCGGCAATGGTGCTGCCAAAATAAGTATCCTGTACGGGGCCTTTGATAGTGGTAGGATAAACGACCTGAGCAATGCTCGCATTGGTCAGCAGTATAGCCAAGATAAAAAGCAGGGTTCGCATGGTAAGAGTATTTGAGAGAGCAAAATATTGAATTTAAAGGGATAAATTTTCGGGTTTTTCTATAACTTTCCCCAATGAAAAATACGCCAACCCCCAAGAGCAAGAAAACCCTTGACCCCGCCTGGCACGATACCAGTAATTGGTTTCCCCTTGTCCTAATTATGCTCTATGGAATCGTGGACTTTATTCCCAATTTCGAAGGGGCCGACGTGATGGGGGCGCAGTGGCTGTATCTGTCGGGTTTGCTTTTGCTGTCCGGCCTCTATTTGTTTACCATTGGCAGAGACCGTCTAAAAGAAGGACTGGGAAACATCAGCGGCAGCGTACTTACATGGATCCTGATTGGTTTTATTACTCTGGCCGGGCTGACCATCTTTTGGGCCATCAACCGGGTCGAATCGATGGTCACCTATTCGAGGCTCATTACGACTTTTTTGATCTTTTTGCAGGTGGGGCTTTTGCTGGGAGACCGCTGGTATCTTCTAAAACCCCTCTCCCTGTTTTTTGCAGGAACACTACTGATTCATTCGGTAGATGTGATCGACCAGTTTTTTACGGGTATCAATCAGGGGCAAGCCTTTGATGCAGTGGTAGGTAACCTGAAAATTAATTCTGGCAATAAGAATATTTTGGCAGCCTCTTTAGCGATCAAATTCGGGCTTAGCGTATATGCCCTGCTGGAATCGCACCGGCTCATCAAGTGGCTCATCAGTATCATTTTAATTCTTGCTGTTATTGCCATTGCCATGGTCAATGCCAGGGCCAGTTTTATCTCGATTGCAGCCCAGTCGCTGTTACTGGTCGTTTTTACGACCCTCACCATGATTCGCGACAAAAACTGGAAACTAGGAATTTCGCGAATTGCCTTTGTGGTATTACCGGTAATCATCGGCTATATTCTTTCTACGATAATCCTTGACGCTGCCATAGAGCAACAAGAGCAACCCACAGGCTATAATACGATAGCAGAAAGAGCTAAGACCATCACCTTCGAGACCAGTGGCCGAGATAAACTTTGGTTAAGCGCCATCGACTACATCAAAAAGCACCCTTTAAAGGGCGCTGGCTACGGCAATTGGAAATTAGCCTCGATCCCTTATGAAAGAGAGAATATCAACGAGCTCTTTGTCGCCTATCACTCACACAACGATTTTTTGGAGATGACCGCCGAGAACGGCTGGATCGGCGGTCTGCTTTACATTTCGATTTTTGTACTGGCCAGTTTCTGGCTGTTAAGGATCTTACTCGATAAAAATAACCCGCAGCTCTTTGCCCCTGCCATTGGTCTGACCATGGGATTGGCCAGCTACTTTACCGATGCCATGTTCAACTTTCCGGTCGAGCGCCCGGGCATGCAATTCTTTTTGGCCTTTCTTTTAGCGTCCATTACGCAGCTGCACCTGGCCCATCGTAAACTATCGACCAGTGATAACACACCGGTTAGAAACGTCAGAATAAGTCTGGATGTTTACGCGCTCGTTTGCATACTGGCCCTTGCCTTTTCGGCATTTTTTAATACCAAAGTATATGAATCTATGCGGGGGCAGTATTATATCAATCAAGACATGCTCAAGGCTGAGCCTAGCCTTACGTTCGAAAAAGTCAACCAAGACCTCCCCTCCATTCCTAACCTGAATGCCTTTTGTTTCCCTATCAAACTGATCAAGGCCCGCTACCTCATGAAGGATCAAAAGTATAACGAAGCCCTGGATTTGCTCGAGAAATGCCGCGAAGAAAGCCCTAAGCTCTCTATCAATGAGTTTTACACAGCACAGTGTCACCTAGCGCTAAACCAAAAAGACAGCGCCTTTTTCTGGGCAACCAAGGCCTTCGAATATCGACCAAGAGTGCGCAACAATTTTGTATTGCTCAACCAGCTGTTGACTGAGCGAAAAGACAGCTTACAGCTCGAAAAGAATTTTGCCATTGTAAGAAGGCTTCGCAACGAAGAGTGGGCCTGGAACAGTTTTATTGGCGCCCTTTCGGGCGTTGGCGTTTCGGCCGAACGCTATCAAACGTTGCTCGATTCGGCGCTTACCTATTTTCCAAAAGACGAAACCCTCAATGCCAGGCGCAATGATGTGGGCAATGCTAAGGCACGTCCTTACTTTGAAGCGGCCGGCAAGGCCTTTGGCCAGGGCAACTACAGAAAGGCCATTGAAAACTTCAAGCTTGCGCAAGCGCAAAACCCATACGATTATGCTTTTGATGAGAACATTGGGCTCTGTTACCATTCGCTGGGCGAATTTGCCAATGCCATCAAGTACTTCGATAAAGTAATTGCCGGCGGCAAGGCAAGAGATGCCAAGTCGTATGTGTTTAGAGGATTAGGGCTTATCTCACTGGGGCGCAAAGACGAAGGCTGTGCCAGTCTTCGAATGGCGGCCGCCAAGAACTACCCGGGTGCAGGCGATCTGCTTAAATCGAACTGTGGAAATTAATAGTAGAAATGTTGTGCAGGCACTTTAAAGGGCTTCTTCTTAGATCCCATAAAGTAACTGAACGCAATTTCCATGCTCTGCACGGAATTATAATAGGTGCGTACATCGGATTGTATAAAATCATAGGTAAATCCTATGCTCCACCGATGGGCCTCTACGGCAGCATACATAATATAAGAATCTCCAACACGGTACAGCGCGCCTCCGTTTAAGCGGCTAATGGCATGATCGTTTTGAATTTTATACTTGTAAATGCCGCCGATCGTGAGCAGGTTGGTATACCCATAACTGCTATACATAGACGTAAAGTGCAGTTCGTCGCCGCCTTTGTACTTTTTAGCCAGAGAAGCCTGCAAGTTTAAGCGCATACGCATAGAAAAAGAAGCTTGATCGTAGGCAGAGATATCAGGCTGTGCCAGGTGGTAGGCACTGGCACCCAGGTTAACATCCCACTTTTTACCAATGGAACGATAATGAACACCCGCCGCCACATCAAAATAGCTACGTTGTGGAATTTGAATGGGATCGTTAGCGGCAATAGAACGAATAAACCCGAAGCTGCCAAACTGAGATTGATATAAAAACTTACTTTGATCAAATAAACGGCTGCCATAGGTGGCCATCAAGCCGCCACCAAATGTTTGCTTACCCTCTCTGTCGAGCGCTACGTTATACGCAAAGCCGGCAGAAAAGTAATTGTTCTTTAAAAGCCCACCATTGGAAGCATCGGTTAGTCCCATAATACCGAGTGCCAACTGGTTTTTTTCGTTCTTTTTAGTGGCGAGTGGTATCTCGGCAGAAACTGTAGAGGTTTCATAAGCCGCCCCTGCTGAGCCCCACCACTGCGATCGATGGGTAGCCAATACTCGGGTTGCCGTATTTCCTTTACCGATCAGGGCCGGATTTAAGGTCATAGGCGAAGTAAAATATTGAGAAAAGTAGGGGTCCTGCGCAAACAGGCCCCCGCTTTTCATCAAAATTACTAGTAAAGAGACAACATATATTCTTTTCATATGCATGGTTCTATGATACATTAACGGATTAGTGTAATTAAGCCTCGATCGGTAATGTTGATACCTGAGTTGGTCACTGCCTCGGCTACCCACATGTAGGTACCGATCGGCATCTTAGTGCCATTGAAGGTACCATCCCAACTGTCACCAGTATTCGATGTAACAAAGACCATCTTACCGGTGCGGTCGAAGATCCTGAAGTAGCGCAGGGTTCTAATACCGACCAGGTTCATCACCACACGGTCATTGATACCATCTGCGTTGGGCGAGAACACATTGGCCACATAGACCCCATAGTTCGCAAACACGCGCACCAACATGGTATCTACCGTCTGACAGCCTACTGCGGTCGTTACCCGAATTCTATACTCCTGCTGAGAAGTAAGAGTCGCAAACGGACGCTGGATAGTACTATCATCAAGTGAACCGCCCGGAGTCCACAGGTAAGTGGTACCACCAAGACTTCTGGCTTGCAGACGTACAGGCTCTCCACTCAACGCATCTACGGTTGGCAGACGCAATGGTGGTGCCGCTGTAGACAAGGCAAACGACTTGGTAACACTATCGGCCGATACAGGACAGAGTGTGGGAGTCACTTTCAACTTCATGTTCACCACTCCTGCCGTTGCATAAGTAATGACAGGGTTAGCCACGGTAGAGGTATTACCGAAGTTATCAGTCCACAAGAACGTTACCGGTCCGGAGTTGGTCGTAATGGAGCGGTTAGTATATGTTATCGGGAACTGGGCACAAGACGTGTTGTAGGTGAAGTCAACAATTGGTTTTTCGAGCAGCGTAATAACGATCGTTGCCACATCAATGGACTCACATCCGGCAGCGCTGGTGGCACGTACCGTGTATTCACCCGGAGACGTGACCGTAAAGGTAGGTCCGGTTACACCCACTTGCAGTGCCCCATTGCGATACCACTTGTAGGTAACACCTCCTGTAGCCGTGAGCAGCACACTGCTTCCCTGACACAAGATCGTACCTGGGTTAGCAGAGACCGTAGTCACCGGCATCGGATTGACGGTTACCGACCTTGTGATACTGTCGCGGCATCCATTGATAGAGGTTGCCACCAGCTTCACGTTGAAGGTACCTGCAGCTGTGTAAGACTTCACTGGGCTGATATCAAAATCCGAAGTGCCATCTCCAAAGTCCCAACGATAAGCCAATGTCATGGCCTCGTTAGGCAAGGTGGATGTATTGGTAAACACAAATCGGTTATTGAGCAGACACTGTGTAGACTGGTTGATGTTGTACGATGCGATCGGAGAAGAGAACACCACCACGGTGCGGGTCGTGCTATCGCGCAAGCCGGCATCGGTAGTGGCCACCAACTTGACCACAAACGTACCAGGACGTGTATACGTATAGGTTGGGTTAGCCAACGAAGAAGTACCCACGCCATCACCAAAGGTCCACTGGTACGATACGAACGTACCGATCAGCAGCGTACTGGTATTGGTGAATGTAAACTGGTTACCGTTGAAACACTGGTTAAGGTTGTTGACCGTAAACGAAGCCACAGGTGATACCACGGTGAGCGATGCTCCCGTACTAGTAGCAGCCGGCGCACAGCTTCCGGATACGATACAACGATAGCGGTAACCGTTCATGCTAAGACTGATCGCACTGATTTGCAGAGTGGCTGCATTAACACCACTATAGATACCGGAGTTGACCAGATTGGTATATGTAACTCCATTATCCAGACTCAGCTGCCATTGATAGGTTAGGTTAGCTCCGGTGGCCACCACAGTGTACTGTGCGGCTGTGCCCAGATTCTGAACCAGTGATACAGGCTGAGAAGTGATAGCAGGGGCCTGCAGTACGGTTATCGTAGCCGAAGCAACCGTAAAGTCGCTCGTACGTACGCATCCGTTTGCATCCGTTACGCTCACCAGCGTATAGGTCGTCGTAGCAGCAGGAGAAACTGAGAAGCCTACACCGCTTACTACGTTATTGACCGTTACGTTAGAGGTTCCGTTATTATATACTACCGTGTAAGGTCCGGTACCGGCGACACTTGATGTGTACACCAGCGTACCCGTACCACCGGCACAGATCGTAGATCCGGTCAGGCTACCCTGAGGCAGCGGGTTCACCGTTACCACCGCATTGGCAGAAGTAACACTATTACATGTATTGCTCACCACTACATAGTAAGTAGTTGTAGCAGCAAGAGATGCTGTAGTATAGGTGTTCGTATTCGTTCCCACTGCAGAAACAGTTCCAGCACTAATTACCTGGTACCACTGGTAAACAGGACTAGTACCCGTAGCCGTTACACGCAATGTAGTCGCTGTGTTAGCACAGATCGTAGCGTCAACAGGTTGTTGGGTAATAGAGATCGGTGTGTTCAGCGTAATCACCGCACTACCGCTCACCGTACCCGCACAGTTCGCATCTCTTACACTAGCGATCGTGTACGTAGTAGCCGCATTCGGATTCACTGTAATCGTACCACTGGTCGTATTGAACGTAGCTGTTGTACCATCGTTCAAGGTCACCACGAACGGAGCTGTACCCGTCAGCGCAACACTCAACGTCGCACTACCGTTAGCACAGATCGTCTGGCTACCGCTCAGCGTAGCTGTTGGCAGCGGGTTCACCGTTACCGTAGCTGAAGAACCAGTAAAGCCACTGGTGCGGATGCAACCATTAGCATCGGTTACACTGATCAGCGTATAGGTCGTCGTAGCAGCAGGAGAAACTGAGAAGCCTACACCGCTTACTACGTTATTGACCGTTACGTTAGAGGTTCCGTTATTATATACTACCGTGTAAGGTCCGGTACCGGCGACACTTGATGTGTACACCAGCGTACCCGTACCACCGGCACAGATCGTAGATCC
Source organism: uncultured Chitinophaga sp. (assembly GCA_964654705.1). GTDB lineage: Bacteria > Bacteroidota > Bacteroidia > Chitinophagales > Chitinophagaceae > JJ008. The sequence continues at coordinate 56 of CAZZLP010000079.1, read as the reverse complement.
GGTCAGGCTACCCTGAGGCAGCGGGTTCACCGTTACCACCGCATTGGCAGAAGTAA
>CAZZLP010000078.1:0-6573 GCA_964654705.1 uncultured Chitinophaga sp. | reverse complement strand
CCAATCTGGAATTGATAGTAGCCGCAGAGACACTGTTACTTTTATCAGTTGTCGCTTACTGTCTGACTATAAAGAGAAGACAACGATCGTTGGTAAGAAGATACAGAACATTGTCAGAAAAGAGCGCCATAAGACAACTGGCCCTCGAATTGCACGACAACATTGGGCCGCTGCTACTGCTAACCAGAATACAACTAGAGCAACTGCTGCGACAGCACGACAATACACCGGAGCATGACGATAGGCGTCGATACAATAACACTACGATAGAAAATTGTATTGGTAATATCAACAATATATTTTCCGAGACCATGCAACTTGCAGGAAAACTTCGCGAGTCAAGGCTGGCACAAAAAGGGGTCGTAGCAGCTACTGAAGAGCTGCTACACCACTTACAAGAAAGCAAGAAGATCAACACCTCCCTTATCCATAGCAAGTCAACACTACCCCTGCGTAAAGAACAGGAGCAACAAGTTTTCAGAATCATACAAGAGGCCGTACAAAACGTAATCAAGCATGCACAGGCCACAGAGCTTAGTATACGATTTAGCGTACGTTCCGACTGCACCGATGTTCATATCGTAGATAATGGGAAGGGGTTCGATAACAGATTTGTAAAGACCGGATCGGGTCTGCTCCATATGCGAGAGAGAGCAGCCCTACTTTCCGGCCGGCTGACCCTGAGTACCCAACCTGACGCAGGCACCTATATACACCTTCAAATACCTAAATCATAACCTATGACAACCACAGTACTGGTAGACGACCACGCTTTGATAAGAAAAGCACTGGCAGAACAAATCGAATCGCTGGGCATCGCAAAAGTAATGGGACAATTTTCTGATGGAAAAGAGCTAATACAAGCACTGCAAGAGGGGCTCGAGACCGATCTTGTCATATTGGACCTCAATATGAAAGAAATGAACGGCATCGAAACTTCGCGCTGGCTTAAAAAGAACTGTCCCGACATAAGAGTACTTATACTGACAATGTTCGAGACTGAGTTCACCCTAGTACAAATTCTACAAGCTGGGGCCAGAGGAATCCTTCACAAGTCTGCCAAGAGTGCAGAACTTAAGACAGCCATAGATAATATTATCAATGACGGCTTTTATTATTCTAACTATACGAGCAGCAAGCTGGTAGGGCTCATCAAAGATAAAACGGAGGGCCTCAAATCGCTCGAACGGGTCATGCTCGACGATCGCGAGATCGATTTTTTGAAATTGGTCTGTTCCGATAAAACATATAAAGAGGTGGCGGCAGAGCTGCGCATCAACCCCAGAGCCGTCGATTCGCTCCGAGATCAGTTATTCGTCAAGCTCGATGTAAAGAGCAGAGTGGGCCTTGCCATGATCGCGCTCAAGCATGGAATAGTACCTTTGTAAGCACACATCACTAACATGCTTTTTTGGTTAGCCACTCCTTCCTTCCCGAATAGTTTGCAAGAACTGGCTTCCGGACAGATAACTTTTCTTTTGTTGGCAACAGGACTTCTTTTTATATTTTTTCTTTACCAACGAAGAATTAAAAAATTCAATAAACAGCTGCTGGCACTCGAAAAAAAACAACAGCAATTACTGCTCGATGCCTCGCTCCGCTATCAAGAAGAAGAGAGAAAAAAGCTCTCCTCTAATTTGCATGATGATGCCGGACCTTTACTGGCCACCGTTCGGCTATACCTAAACGACCATTTTTTAGAACAAGACAAGGTAACGCAGGCACAGACCATCTCGATGGCCCGCTCCATCTTAGACGAGGCTATCGAACTTGTCCGCACGATCAGTCATGACCTGATACCTCCTACGCTAAAAAATTTTGGCCTCCATTCTGCCATCAATGACCTGGTTCAAAAAATAAACGGTGCCGGTGTCGTTAAGGCAACTGCGAACTTTACCTCTTTCGAAAAAAGACATAGCGAAGAAAAAGAAATGATCATCTACCGAGTCGTGCTGGAGCTGCTCAACAATATCCTCAAGCACAGCCAGGCCAATTTTATAGAGATCGAGCAACTCTGGCACCTCGATAAATACCGGCTACTGATCTCTCATAACGGAGAAGGCCTTACCCAAGAGGCCTTCGAGCATCTTAACAACCAGCCCGGCGGAATGGGCTTAAAGAATATCGCCGGACGCATACGGCTGCTCGAAGGGTCCATTCTCTTTGAAAAAGAATCGAACAAGGACATCTACGCCATTAAAATCATGATTCCATGAAGGATATAACCGTTGCTATTGCCGATGATCATCTGCTCTTTCGAAAAGGAGTAATACACTCACTTACCCCTTTTCGAGAAATCCGATTCGTGCTCGAGGCCGGCTCGGGCGACGAGCTTCTCGATGGCATGGCCGTACAGTCAGTACAGGTTATCCTAATGGACCTTAAAATGCCCGGAAAAGATGGTATTGAGGCTACCAAATTGATCAGCCGCGATTACCCCAACACCAAAGTACTCATCGTAAGCATGCACGAAGATGAAAGGTTCGTGCATTATCTAATGGAAAACGGCGCCCATGGCTACCTGCTAAAAAATGCGGAGCCCCAAGAAATAAGAAAAGCCATTGTAGAGGTAACAGAGAAGGGCTATTACCTGAACGATATTGTTAACCGCATTCTGCTTCGTTCGGGAAGTCAGAAACAAAAGCACCTTCCTGCCCTCGATATAGACTTGTCGCTCTCAGAAAAAGAAAAAATGGTATTGCGTTTTATCTGTATGGAATTTACTGCGCAAGAGATCGCACAAAAAATGGAGCTAAGCTCTCGTACCGTAGAGGCGATCAAAGATCGGCTGATGGATCGCTTCGGTTCGAAAAACACCGCCGGACTCGTCTTTTTTGCAGTACGTAACAACCTCATCGATTAGTCGAACTGCAATTCAGGGATTTCTCCTTCTACCACGAGCCTTCCGGCCGTCTTGGCTTGTATCTCTTGAACGGTTACCCCCGGCGCTCTTTCGACTAACCGAAACCCTCGGGAAGTAATCTCGAGAACGGCCAGATCGGTGACTACTTTTTTTACGCAACCCACACCCGTCAACGGCAAGGTGCAAGCCGGCAATAACTTGGATTCACCCTTTGGATTAGTGTGCATCATGGCCACGATAATATTTCGAGCGCTGGCCACCAGGTCCATGGCACCTCCCATCCCCTTGACCATTTTACCGGGTATCTTCCAGTTGGCAATATCTCCGGTATCGCTCACTTCCATAGCACCCAGTACGGTCAGGTTGACCTTGCCTGCCCTGATCATGCCAAAACTCATGGCAGAATCAAAGAACACCGAACCCTTTGTTGTGGTAATGGTTTGCTTTCCGGCATTGATCAGATCTGCGTCTTCTTGGCCGGCCAGCGGAAAAGGACCCATACCCAGCAAACCATTCTCGCTTTGCAAGACAACATCCATTCCTTTGGGAATATAGTTGGCCACAAGCGTGGGAATACCGATACCCAGGTTCACATAATAGCCTTGCTGTAACTCTCTGGCGATACACTGTGCGATTTGCTCTTTTGTCAATGCCATGATAAAAATTTTAACCCTGTCTTACGGTGCGTTGTTCAATTCTTTTTTCATAAGCCGTACCCTGAAAAATTCGATGTACATAAATACCGGGGGTATGAATGAGATCAGGGTCAAGTTGGCCGGCAGGCAGCAATTCTTCTACTTCGGCAATGGTAATTTTTCCAGCCATCGCCATAAGCGGATTAAAATTACGGGCCGTTGCACGGTAGATCAGGTTGCCCATCGTGTCTCCTTTCCATGCTTTGACAATGGCGAAGTCGGCTTCAAAGGCCTTTTCGAGCAAATATGCTTTTCCGTCAAAATTTCGAACTTCTTTGCCGGCTGCCACCTCAGTGCCCACACCTGCCGGTGTAAAGATGGCCGGCATCCCATACCCGGCGGCCAAACAACGCGTGGCTAACGTACCTTGCGGAATCAGTTCTACCTGCAACTCTCCGGTCAGCATTTGTCTTTCGAATTCGGCATTCTCTCCTACGTATGAAGAGATCATTTTTTTTACTTGCCGCTGCTGAAGCATCAACCCGATACCAAAATCGTCTACGCCGGCATTATTAGAGATGCAGGTCAGGTCACGAACCTGTTTACGCACCAGCGCGGCGATACAATTTTCCGGAATGCCGCAAAGTCCAAATCCCCCGAGCATCAAGATGGCCCCATCCGCAATATCAGCCACTGCCACATCGGGACCCGCTACAACTTTGTTCATGACAATTACTTTAAGCAATAAAATTAGAAAAACTTATTCGGCCAGTCGAACAGGCTTTCGGTCAGGCCGCTTGTCGATGGTTTCTTCTTTTCGGGCAATAGAGTCCATGATCTCCGCTACCAGATCTGGCCGGGTCTGATAGTAACGAAAACTTTTCTTGAAGGTTTGCTCCGTTACCCGGTGAATGGCTAAAACACGGTTGTACCATTTGATCTTTTCGGCATCCTTTTGCAAGCTACTGTCTTTCGTTAGTTCAAAACTGACCACGAACTGATCGGTCCGCATCAGATCGGCCAAGACCGCTTGCATCTTGTCCGGAGGCAAAACCCCCGAGGGCACTCTTGTATCGGAATGGCAAGACAACCCCAGCGCCAGCAAAAGAAACAATATGCCGCCGGCCGCTCTCATAAGGTCTTGTACAGAGCAATATTAGTAATATCCATCTTGCTAAGCAGCTCCCGCGCTCGGCTTCGCTGCTCGGCAGGGGCCTTACTGAATACCTTGACCAACTCGTTGGCCTTTCCCTGAAATAAAAAAGGGATGATCATGGAGTTCAAGTTGTCGGTATTAACCGTATTCAGGTAATTAAGGGCATTCAGCATTCCGTTTCTTCCGGCCTCTTCGTTCTCAAAGAATACATCCATTCCCGTGCGGTAGTAGGCATAGAGTGCATCATGCACCAGTGTAAACCGGTTGTTATTCATATTCTCGGCCAGCCAATAGCGATTGCGAAGACCGTCAAATGATTTCCATCCTGCAATATCTCTCCCGCTGGGCGCATTATTGACAATGTTCCAGGCCCGTTGAAAATACATATCACCGCCACGAAGGGCGTATGAATCATAATCCAAACCTATAATAATGTTGATATAAAAGGCAATGACGGCCGTCAGATTAGCCACCAAAGGATCGTTGCCTTGTACCCGGTTCTCATTGAACTCGATGGGCTGAAATTCTACGTACTTGAACACCACATTGTCATCCTGAAAATTAATGAGCGGGCTGTCGTACGTAGTGTTGTAAACAGGGCGAGCCGCCTGAACGGTCAGCTTTCCCTTAAACACATTTCCTCCCAGGTCCTGATCGATACTAATCAGAAAACTACACTGGATCTTTTCAGCAGGACCAAAGGCATCGGAGGTCCACTTTCTAGTGTTGATAAAACTGGTAAGCCCCCCTTGCAAGGTCTGAAAGATCTTACGATCAATCTGTGAACTTACTTTATTGGCGATGATACTGACACGAGACTGCAGTTCTTGCGCCGATGAGCGGAGCGCAAGCCCCAAGGCCAGCAGTAGAAATAAGCGGGTTAACATGATCAGCGAAATTAGCTGAACAGTTCGTCCTCCTGTTTTCTGAAATAGACCTTGTCGTCCATGAATTCTTGCGTAGCCAGCAAAGCAGGATTAGGCATTCTTTCGTAGGCACGAGAGATCTCGATCTGCTCCTTGTTCTCGTGTATCTCCTCGAGACTATCGGTATGGCTGGCGAACTCCTCGAGCTTATTGTGCAGCTCTTCTTTCAATGAGATGTTGATCTGATTGGCACGCTTGGCGATGATAGAGATGGACTCGTATACATTGCCCGTCTTTGACTTGATGTCTTGCAGGTTACGGGTCTCCACATTACTGGTAATACCCGCGCTAAGCTGACGTCTTAGTTTGCTCATTGGTAAGAATTTTTATATTTTTCTGTGATTGATTCAAAAAATCGTCAACATCCTTCTTTAGTTTGCTATCGGGATAGCGATCGACAAACTCAAAACATTCCGCTACCACTTGTTCAAACCGCTCCACTTTCTTTTCTTCGATGCTCATTTCTGCGAATCGAAAATACGACTTGATCACCATTAACTTGTACTCATCGGCACGTAACGACTCGGGGTAGGCATTCAACAGAGAAGAAAAGGCTACGCCTGCCGCCCTAAACTGTCCTACATCATAATAGAGCTGGGCACTTAAAAAATCTTTCGTTTCCAGTTTGGCCCGACAGATATCGATAATAGAAGTAGCCTCCTTGTTGCGGGGCGAACCCGGATGCGTATTAATAAAGGTCTGCATCATCCCCATGGCCCGAACCGTATTGGTCTGATCGAGTTGCGCTTTGGGCGATTGTTTGTAAAAACAATAGGCCCGCATATAATCGATCTCTTCGGCACGTGCGCTGGTAGGAAAGATCTCGAGGTAGCTCTTAAAGAGATTTTCGGCGTTCATGAAATCCGAAAGATTAAAGGCGCAGTACGCATACTTGTAGTAGATATCCTCAAATTCCTTACTGGTCTTGAAAAAGGGCATGATATCTTCGTACACCTGCTGTGCCTTGATGTAATCTTTTTTTACAAAGAACTG
>CAZZLP010000077.1:0-6577 GCA_964654705.1 uncultured Chitinophaga sp. | reverse complement strand
AAGGGGCTGCTGTTGAGGTGGTCCATACTGCGTACCAAAGCCAACTATTAGAACAACACATGGCCCAAGCGCTGCGCAACAGCCGAGTGGCCGATCGCGCGGCACAACGCACCACAAAAGGGATTCACCGCGATGAGTTATCCTTTACCCTGCTGGAGCAGCCTTTTCGTCTGGTGGCATCACAAGGACAACGCAAAAGTTTGCTGTTTGCCCTAAAACTGGCACAGGTGCAGGTAATCAAAGAAAATAAGGGGTTCTCTCCCCTTCTGCTGCTCGATGACGTGTTCGAAAAGCTCGATGAAAAAAGGATCCGCAACTTGCTTCAAAAAATTTGTACCCAATCGGAAAGCCAGATCTTTATTACCGACACCAGTGCCGAGCGACTTGAGCGCCAATTGCATATGCTCGGTGTACCTTATCAGCTGGTTACGCTCTAAGAGCTCCTTATCTTTGTTCCATGGGACAGTACTCCATGGCCGAGGCTTTACAACAGTTTTTAAACGAAAGCCGCATCAAAGGCGACGTACAGGCCTTTCAGATAAAAGAAGCCTGGGAGTCGATTATGGGTAAGACCATTGCCCGGTACACCGACTCTATCAAGATCTTCGGAGACCGTTTAGTGATCTCTACCACGGTCGGCCCTTTAAAAAATGAACTTCATTTTCAAAAAGAATCGATCATCCAGCGCGTCAATGAGGCCATGGGCGCAGCAATCGTCAAAGAGGTCATTATTCAATAAAGACCTTCCTTCCACCCTTGCAGGCTACGCTTTTTTTGGATGGTACCTTTTTTGACCAACATCACCGTTGGATCTACCCGAGCTGCCGTTTGAATGGCCTTAAGATCGCAGCTAAAGACCGACACATCCTTTAGCCCATAATGTAAAAGTCTTTCGCTGGCTTGTTCGGGTTGTGCTGTTATAAAATAAACGGGTATCGCTTTTTGACGGGCGGTACTACAAAGTTGTGCGAGCGAATAACTGAAACGATCGAATGATTTGACAGAAGAAGCCCAAACCCAAATCGCCTCCTCGGTGGCCAGCACGGCTTCGGTCGAATCCGCTCCGGTCGTTCCTTGCAAGGCAAAGCCTTTAATGGGGGGCTCGTTGTTGCTTCCTTTTCTGATCAACTTGTCTTCTCGCTTTACAAATTCGTATTGCGAAGAAAAATCAGATGGAAATGCGCTGGCCGGAAAGCGAACTTCCTTACCGTTTTTCCGATACGTGAACTCAATGATCACACTATCGGGAATCGCATGGAGAGGCATCTTCATTCCCTCATTTATGTTGGTACCCTCCTTGTACGGAAGACAATCCACTAGGGGTAAATAGAATAACGCATAACATTGTATTCCTACGGCAAGAATAGCGCCCAGGAGTACCGGAGTAAGTTTTTGTAGCGAATAAGACGGTTGTATCACCTCTTTCTTGAAGAATAGCAGCCAGCCGATCAAAAAGGTAAGCAGAACGTCTTTAAAGAAAGATACTCCCGAAGAGATCGGCAAACAATCACCGAAGCAGCCACAGTTTTTAGGCATTCCCGTAACAAAGGTGTAGCCCGTAAGACCGGTAAAAAGCAAGATCAACAGTAGCAATAGCCAACTCATATAACGAAAGGCCCAACCGGTCAATAGCGCCACACCGGCCACGATCTCAAAACTGTTGAGCACGACCGATCCGAGCAAAGTATAACCATTAAGACCATGCCACTTCCATACTTCAAAGAACTCCTGCATCTTATAGCTAAGCCCCAACGGATCGTTGGCCTTGACCAGACCAGAAAAGATAAAGAGCAGCCCTACGAACCAACGTAATAGTAAAAAAAGAGTTTTCATAATAAGATTAACGCAAATACGGCATAATTGATGATATCTTGGTAATTGGCATCGATACCCTCGCTGACCAGGGTTTTGCCGTTGTTATCGAGAATCTGTCTAATACGCTGCAGCTTCATCAAAATCAGATCCACAAAACTTTCCTGACTCATGCTTCGCCAAGCTTCGCCATAGTCATGATTCTTGTCTTGCATCAACGCTTTTGTACGGGCGATCTCTTTGTCGTAAAGTTGCTCCACCAGGGGTGAGGGAAGTTCTTGTTCCTCTTCTTCGGGTAACTGCAACTGCAATAGGCCGATCACTGCGTAATTGATGATCCCCTTTAATTCTGCAGAAACATCTTCGTCGATCTTTTGCTTTCCTTTTTGCTGTATGGTACGAATGCGTTGTGCCTTTATAAAGATCTGGTCTACGATAGAGATAGTGCGAAGCACGCGCCAGGCAGTTCCGTAATCGGCAGCTTTCTTTAAAAAGATATCCTTACACGATTGAATGGTCTGGTCGTATTGCAGCGAAGTGTTGGCCATAACGAAAATTGCTTTCTTACCTTTGCTTCAAAAGTAACAAACGAAGGCGAATGTTTACCCTGCGCAATAAAGAACGCACGCTTTGTGTGGATAAACCACTGGTAATGGGTATCCTCAATGCCACTCCGGATTCCTTTTATGCAGAAAGCCGCTACCAGCAACTCGATACCATCGTTGCAAAGGCCGAGCAAATGCTGCAAGAGGGCGCAACGATCCTTGATCTGGGAGGGCAAAGCACACGCCCGGAAAGCACCCGTATAGATGCCGATACCGAGTGGTCGCGTCTCGAACCGGCTATTGGCGAATTGGTCAAACGATTTTCAAATGCCTTTCTTTCGATCGACACGTATTGCGCCGAGGTGGCCCGCAGGGCCTTGAACGAAGGGGCTTTTATGATCAACGACATTGCTGCCGGAGAAATGGATCCCGCCATGATCGAGACCGTCGCCGCCGCAAAGGCCCCTTACATTATCATGCACTTGCGGGGCACACCCGAAACCATGCAGCAACATACCCAGTATGATGATGTAACCAACGAGGTGGTTGACTATTTGCATCAACGAAGAAATTTTTGCCTAAACGCCGGCATTGCCGATGTTATCATCGATCCCGGGTTTGGATTTGCCAAGACCATCGAGCAGAATTTTCAGCTCCTGTCGCAACTGGAACAATTCGCGGCCATTGACGCCCCCTTGTTGTTAGGCATTTCCAGAAAATCGTTCATTTATAAAACGCTGGGCAATTCTCCTGACCAAGCCTTAAATGGAAGCACCTTTCTGCATGCCATCGGCCTGCAAAAAGGTGCAAAAATCTTACGGGTGCACGACGTTAAAGAGGCCAACGAAGCCGTTCAGCTCTTTGAACGCCTGACGTAATTACTTCTTTTGCTCCGGCTGAGACGCTTGCACATCCAACACGGTAAAGTCAAAAATCAAATGCTCATAAGGTTTGATGGGGGCGCCGGGAGGAGGAGCGGCACCATATCCAAGGGTAGAAGGAATATAAACTTTGGCAGAACCTCCTTTACGCATAAAGGGCATGGCCTCGTCAAAACCTTTGATCATCTGCCCTACTCCCACGCTAAAGCGAAGGGGCTCGACATGCTTGTAAGTGGTATCGGTGTTGCTGTCAAATACTTTTCCTTCAAAGGTCGATCCGGTATAGTTGACGGATACATAATTTCCTTGTTGGATCAATTCACCGGTGCCCGGTGTTATGACCTCTACATAAGCACCCGAGGGAGTACGCTGCAGGCCGGCCAGTTTTTCACCCAAAAGGGCCTCTACCTCTTTGCTCTCCCTTACTGCGAATAATTTTGTTTCTTTTTCTTCGTCGATGCGCTTAAGACTGTCATTGGCAAAAATGCCCAACACTTTGAACTTCGTAATAATACGATCTCCGTTCTTGAATTGCGGAGGCAGATTACCAGGGGGCATTCTTTTAATGAACGTATCCATCATTTGCGTGGCGATCACGGAGTCACCCACATGCAGCTTGGTCCAAAGCTCCGAGATATCATAGGGCTGCGCCTGTCCGCCAATGGGAATGTAAAGGGGAATCTTGTTGCCAGTAGAAAAATAGACGCTGTCATTAATCTGCTGTAGCAAATGCACTTTCAGGTATTCGCCGGTCTTGGCCACTTGGGTGCCCTTTCCGGGGTACAGCTGGTAGGGCATTCCACCCGCTGTCTTTTGATACGAGGGCCCATGGCAAGAGGATGCCAACAAAATGGCTGCAAGCAAGAAGCCGGTCGATTGTAAGCGTTTCATAGTTGTTTTTTTATTGTGTAAGCATTGGTTGATTGGGTAACGCGGCCTTAAAGGCGGCTATGGTGGCTTCGAGCGACTGGCTGCTTCGACCGCCCGATGCATTGTAGTGACCTCCGCCTTCAAAGTAGGTTCGGGCAAAGGTATTACAATCGAACTGTCCCTTGCTTCGAAAACTCCATTTTCTCTCTTCGTCGCGATCAATGACCAGCGCCGCAAACCTGATTCCCTGAATGGATTGAGGATAATTGACGAGCCCTTCGGTATCGCCGGTGCGGATATTGAATTGCAAAAGATCAGATCTGGGAATGGCGATCAGTGCAGTGTTGTACTCATACAGAATCTCCATACGGTGCAACAGCACGTGTCCGATAAAGCGTAGTCGGTTCTCTAAAAAGTTATCGTATAAACCTTCATGGATCTTTCCATGATCAAGACCTCTTCGCTTAAGATCGGCTACCAAAGAATGTACACCGGCATGTGCCGATGCAAAGCGAAAAGAACCGGTATCGCCCACCACCCCGGCATAGATACAGGTGGCAATATCCTGATCGATCAGATCGGCATCACCCGCACCGACTATAAAATCATAGATCATTTCGCAGGTAGAACTCTTGGTGGTATCACTCACACCATATTGAAAAGAAGCAGTATCAGGTTCTTGGTGATGATCGATCAGCACTTTGGTACAAGTCATGGCTCGCAGCGACTCGGTCATAGACTTGGTACGATGAAAAACATTAAAGTCAAGACAAAACAGAAGGTCGGCCTTGGCCAACAGCGACTCCGCTTTTTGTTGCAGTTGCTCGTAATTGAGCACCTGGTTGGTGCCGGGCATCCAGTTGACAAACCCGGCCCAGTTAGTCGGAGAGATTACCGTTACATCGTGCCCTTTTTTACGAAGGTAATGACCCAGTGCCAGCGACGATCCCATGGCATCGGCATCGGGTTTTTGATGGGTGGTAATGATCAGTTTTCGAGGCTGATCCAGTAGCGAATAAAGGGCAGTGACAGGTTCCATATGGCAGTGGCGAAGGTATGAAATAAAGGCCGTAACTTCGCGGCGCAAAACCTACACTACCATGAGCAACAGAACCTTTACCATGATCAAGCCCGATGCGGTCCGCAACGGTCACAGCGGCGCTATTTTAGATCGTATTATCAAAGAGGGATTCCAGATCAAGGCCCTGAAAATGGTCAAATTATCTGCCGAAAAAGCAGGTGAGTTCTACGCCATACACAAAGAGAGACCCTTTTACGGCGAATTGGTTTCATTTATGAGCAGCGGGCCCATCATTGCCGCCATTTTAGAGAAAGATAATGCCGTAGAAAGTTTCCGCGCGCTGATCGGGGCTACCAATCCTGCGCAAGCAGCCGAAGGGACCATCCGCAAGTTGTTCGCTACCTCGGTAGGCGAAAATGCAGTGCATGGAAGCGACAGCAACGAGAACGCCGCCGTAGAGGGAGCCTTCTTCTTCTCCGGATTGGAGCACTAATAGCGAAGCTCGATCGTGATCTTCTTTTGGGTGCCAGCTGGTACGACAAAAGAGGCCTTAGAGAACGAAGGAGGGCCAAAAAGCCCCATCACATTATTAGAGAATCCATAGCCTTCTTTGGGTAAACCAAAGCTGGAAGTGTTCATTTTATTATCCTGATTCTCGTCGTGCAATAGTGCCACTGCATAGCGGCCAAAAAGCAGGGTATCGATTTCGATCGATGCTCGACCTCCTTTGATCGGTACACGGGTCTTGTAATAAGCTAGCTCCGGATGGTCGGGATATCCTTTTCCTTCTTTGTAAACACTGCATAAGATAGCGCCCGTATTATTTCTTGCTCCGGTAATCTCGATTCGAAGTGAGGAAGCATGCGTTTGCGCCGAAATTTTCGTGCCGAATGCAGAAAAAGCAAAATAAAGGGTCAATAAAAAAATGCGCTTGGATAACATTCAACGATGACTTCGTTAGTTTTCAACGATGGCTTCGCGGCCATAGAGTTGATCTTGGTATTTTAAAGAGGGAGATTGAATCAAGGGACCGAGACCCAATGCATCCCATTTTTGATCAACGGCCAAAATGGTATCAGGGTCTGCTACAATAATATTGGGCCAGTCGCGCTGAAAATTGTCGAGTGCTTTGGTCTTACGGGTTCCGTCCAATCCCAGACAGCCCTTAGCAACGGCATCTTGGTGACGATATAGATGTTGATCGCGTTTGGGATCGAGGTTATTGCAAAATCGCCAAAGGGCCGTAGGCAGATCTCGAGGGTCTACGGTATGCTCCACGTACAAGATCATCTTAATTTCACTCACCACCTCAAGTGCAGCAATGGCGGCATGCAAGGAACGTATATGCCCCGGTCTGTCTTTTTTTACCGCGATCAATAAGCAGGGGATCTGCTCATCGATCAGCGAAGCATTGACCGAATGGATCTCGACAAATCGTTTGCTGAGTT
>CAZZLP010000076.1:0-6588 GCA_964654705.1 uncultured Chitinophaga sp. | reverse complement strand
ATGGTGTTCGCTTTTCAAAATACGGACAAAATCTGGGGCAGGTCTTTCAACAGCCACAAGGCAGAGAACTAACGGCACGACTTATTTACTTTCTGGACTACCTGAAGCTGAAGCGAAAGAAGGGCTAGCGAATGTTGTATCTTTGATCTCAGGTCTTTGCTATTGGCTTCTTTCAAAAATCTAACGTACTTGTTTACAGGCCGCAGACTGTTGATCGCCACCAAACACAAAAAAGAAAAGGTGTTGGCTCCCTTGCTCGAAGCAGCATTGGGCGTACAGTGTTTTACCGATGACCGACTCGACACCGACCTGCTGGGTACCTTTAGCGGAGAGGTCAATCGCGTGGACGATCCGGTAACCACGGTCAGAAAAAAATGTGAAGCAGGTATGCAATTGACTAATTGCGATTTGGCGGTCGCCTCCGAAGGCTCCTTTGGGCCGCATCCCACACTGGTATTTGTTCCTGCTAACGACGAAATTGTTTTGCTGATCGATAAAAAAAATAACATAGAGGTCTTAGGCCGGGCACTAAGTACCGAAACGAATTTTGGAGGACGCCTAGTCTCTACTACAGAAGAGTTGCGTGACTTTGCCCGACGGGTGCAGTTTCCGTCGCACGCACTGATCGTTCGCGAAGCAGAAAAAACGATCGCCGGCATGAACAAGGGTATCACCTCTTGGAAAGAGCTGGAAGCGTGCGCTCTTACGCTGATCGAAAAAAGGGGATCGGTATACATAGAGACTGATATGCGAGCCTTGTACAATCCCGGCAGAATGAAGGTGATTGCCAAGGCGGGTCAGCAGTTGATCGAAAAACTCCACTCGCTTTGCCCCGAATGCGGTTGCCCCGGTTTTGCTGTAACGGAGGTAACGGCAGGGCTTCCCTGCGGGGTTTGCGCGGCTCCTAGCCGCTCGGCACTTTACTATACATACCGTTGCCAGCGCTGCGGTTTTGAAAAAAAAGAGGAGTTTCCTGGCGGAAAACGAACAGAAGATCCCATGTACTGCGATATTTGTAATCCATAGTCATGAGCCACACCCTAATAAAAAACGCCCGCATCATCAACGAAGATCAAGAGTTCGAAGGAGAGGTGCACCTACACGACCAACGCATTGTACAAATCGGCAAACAGATCGGACTCAACCCTGCACTGCGCTACCAAGAGATCGATGCCGCCGGCGCCGTTTTACTACCCGGTCTTATCGATGCCCATGTTCATTTCAGAGAACCGGGGCTTACCTATAAAGGAGACATTGCTTCAGAATCAAGAGCGGCCGTGGCGGGCGGTGTAACCTCTTTTATGGATATGCCCAACACGATCCCCAATACGGTTACTGTAGAGGCATTAGAAGAAAAGTACAGGTTGGCGGCCGCCTCGTCGGTGGCAAACTATTCTTTTTTTATGGGGCTCACGCGCGACAACCTCGAAGAGGCGCTCAAGGTCGGAACAGAAGATGTGTGTGGTCTTACCGATGATGGGTTGTACTTTGACGAGAACCACTCGCTGTTGTGCAATAACCATCCTTATCTCGAAAAGCTTTTCTCGAGGACCGGTCATCTGGTGGCCCTTCATTCAGAAGACGAGGCCGTCATGGCCGAGAACTATCGGCTGGCAAAAGAGGCGTTTGGGGATAACATTCCCCCACACTACCATAGTATTATCCGAGACGAGCGCGCCTGTCTGTCTTCTACCAAAAGCTTGGTGGCCTTAGCCAAACGTTTTAATAGTCGCTTGCATGTCTTACACGTGTCTACGGGCGCCGAGGCTCTTTTATTTGAGGCAGAAAAGTCTGTCTCGGAGAAAAGAATAACGGCAGAGGTGTGTGTACACCATCTGGTCTTTACCACCGATGATTATGAAAGACTGGGCAATAAGATTAAGTGGAACCCGTCGGTCAAGGCCAAGGGAAATCCTGCGGTTTTACTGCAAGCGCTGCTAGATAACCAAATTGATATGATCGCTACCGACCATGCGCCGCACGGCTGGAGCGAAAAACAAGGAACCTACGAACAGGTTAAACCCGGAGGGCCGATGATACAACATTCGCTGATCATGTTGCTGGAGCTTTTTCATGATAAACAACTTACACTGCAGCAGCTTGTATCAAAGACCAGCCACCGCGTTGCCGACGTGTATAAGATCAAAGAACGAGGTTTTATCAGAGAAGGTTACTTTGCAGACCTGGTACTGGTCGATCTGAAGGCGCCCTGGCAGATCACCGACGAGAACCTTCGCTACAAATGCGGTTGGTCGCCCCTCAGTGGTCGAAGGGTCAGAAGCAAGGTCAAGACGGTATGGGTAAATGGGTCGATCGCTTTTGATGGAACCAACACCACAGAAGAAAATATAGGCATGCGCTTGCGCTTTAGTAAAATTCGATAAACCCCTTTTTATGAATAACAGCAGCTTCGAGATATTGGTCTCTAACCTGACCAATCCGACCTTATTGTTTTTTGTGTTGGGTATTGTGGCTGCCTTGTTAAAGAGCGATCTTGAGATTCCGGCTACTTCTATCAAGTTCATTTCTCTTTATTTGCTTTTCTCCATCGGTTTTAAGGGGGGGCAAGAGCTTGAACACGGGGGGGCAAACACCGAAGTGTGGGCTTCTATTTTTTTTGGGGCCCTGATTGCAACGCTGATCCCGATCTATTCTTTCTATTTACTCAAAAACAAGGTCGGTGTAAGCAATGCGGGCGCCATCGCCGCCTCGTATGGATCGGTAAGTGCCGTTACGTTTGTATCTGCCGTAAGTTTTTTAGAGATACAGGGGCAACCCTTTGGCGGGCACATGGTTGCCGTTATGGCGCTAATGGAATTTCCGGCCATCATAATGGGGTTTATGCTCATTATGAAATACGATAAAGAACAAGAACGCGGTGTATCGATGGGGGCTATCCTCAAACATTCGGTATCGAACGGAAGTGTGTTGATGATCGTAGGAAGTCTTCTGATCGGCATCTTTGCCGATTCAAAGCAGGCCGAAGGTATCAAGCCCTTTACAACCGATATCTTCAAAGGGTTTTTGGCGATCTTCTTACTCGAGATGGGAATGATTACCGTAAAACGATTCTCGAGTTTTAAAAAACACGGGCTGTATGTTTTCTTGTTTGCAATACTGATGCCCCTTTTTAACGGATGTGGGGTCGCGTATATCAGCCAATTCGTTACTGCCGTGCCTGGAACGCGTTTTATTTTTGCCATCCTGGCCGCTAGCGCCTCTTATATCGCGGTTCCGGCGGCCATGCGGCTGGCCGCCCCCAAGTCGGACCCGGGGCTTTACATTCCCATGGCGCTGGGGGTTACCTTTCCGCTCAACATTACCCTGGGCTTTCCGTTGTACTTTTGGTTGGTACAAAACGTTTGACCGTTGGCGGATGCACCAGTTCGCGTTCCGTTTTTTTAGTTCAACACAACCACGGGTAGTCCCTTTTCTTTTACCATGGCATTGAAGGCTTTTATTCCTTCTTCGAGCAGTTGTTTTAATTGCCGGGTAGAGGATTCTACTTGTTGCGATAATACGGCATATACGTCTTTGGCCTGTTGCGGAGGAGCCATGTTGCCGCTGTTCGCCATATCGAATACACCGCTTATTTTATCGTCAAGACGAATGGGAAAGTTTAAAACATCTTGTCCGCTTTTTGCTTTGGTCTGGTGCAACTGTTCTTCGATCGATGTCAGGGCTTTTACCAAGCTGTCAGAAAGGGTGCTGAGTTCTTGAGGGCAAGCCTTTCCTTGTCGTTGCACGAACTCCTTTAACTGGGTGCGCGCCTGGCGGATATTTTTGATCGCCTTCATGGTTTCGTTGAATGTACCCTGCACCTGCTGCAAGAAAGCGAACTGCGCCTCGTAGTCTGCTTGTGTACAATGATAATTGGGGTCGGCTAGCAATTGAATGGGCACGCGTACCGAATCGTTATCGATAGTTACTACGGCTTGATACTGTCCCGGAGGTGCTGTGATGGTGCCGGGCACGCCGTTCCACAAGATCAGGTCGTCTATTTTCTCGGCTGCCGGATATTGGAGATCCCAGATAAAACGGTTATGCCCCTTGTTCAGGTTTATCGGATTTGTTTTTGAGGTCGTGGTGGTGCGGGTTATTTCTTTTCCGGCGGCGTCATAAATGGCGACCGAAGCCTTGCTCGAATCCGTAACAGTATTACTGTAAAAATTAATAACAGCGCCTTTGGGTGGATTGGGCGCAGCGTTCGCAGGTAAAGAAAGGGCGCCGCCCCAACGACTTTGTGCAGGGGCCACCCGATACGTTGCGTTAGGTTGATAGACGTGTAGCTTTTTGTTGATAATGGCGTTGTCATGCTGCTGCACCATCGACAGGTCGTCGATGATCCAGACAGAGCGACCCTGAGTAGCCACCACCAGGTCGTTGTTCTTTATGGTCAGGTCGGTAATAGGGGTAACGGGGAGGTTTTGTTGAAACCGTTGCCAATTAGCACCGTCGTCATAGCTGATATACATACCGTATTCGGTACCCGCGTAGAGCAGCCCTTGTCTTTTTTGATCGGCGCGTGTTACCCGCGTAAAATGCATTTTGTCTATTCCGTTGGTGATAAGTTTCCAGCTTTTACCATAGTCTTCGGTCTTATAGATATACGGAGTATAATCGTCCAGCTTATAGCGCGTTCCTGTTATGTAGACCGTTCCTTTCTTAAAGGGGTCCACCTCTATCGCGTTCCACATCATTAGAGCGGGTGCGTTGGCGGGGGTTACGTTGGTCCAGCTCTTTCCGCCATCACGAGTAAGATAGGCAAGCCCGTCATCGCTGCCCGTCCAGATACAGTCTTTTTCGAGAGGGCTTTCGGCGGCAGTAAAAATGGTACAATAATATTCTACCGAGGTGTTGTCTTTCGTAATGGGGCCTCCGCTAGAAAATTGTTTTGTCTTGTCGTTAGTGGTCAGATCGGGAGACAGTTGGGTCCAGCTGGCCCCTTCGTTCTCGGTTACAAAAAGCGCATTGCCCGCACAGTATAATTTCTTGGGATTGTGCGGAGAGAAAAAGATGGGAAAATTCCACTGAAAACGAAACTTAAGCGCATCGGCGCCGGCACCCATGGGGTTGTCGGGCCAAACAGTGATAGCACGGTTCTCTCCGCTGGTATGGTCGTAGCGAGAAAGGTAGCCGCCATAGTTTCCTCCGTATACAATATTGGGATTAGTAGGATCTGCTACAACATATCCGCTCTCTGCACCGGCCGTGGGCTCCCAGTCTTGTTCGCTGATATAAGCACCATAGGTAGAAGAGCGGATACGCAGGGTGGAGTTGTCTTGCTGGGCCACCAATACCCTATAGGGAAACGCGTTATCGGTGCTAACCCGATAGAGTTGTGCGGTGGGTTGATTCATGTACGAGCTCCAAGAGTTTCCCTCGTCAAAACTTATTTGTGCCCCTCCGTCGTCTGCCACTATCATTCTTTTTCCGTCTTCGGGGTCTATCCACAGATCATGATGATCGCCGTGCGGAGTTCGCAGCGATTGAAACGTTTTTCCGCCATCGCGGCTTTTCATAAAGTTTACATTGGGGCAATAAACCACGTTCTCGTTCTTGGAATCGACAAACACCTTGGTGTAGTACCAGGCCCGTTGGCGAATGTTGTTGTCGCTGCTTTGCAGGGTCCAGCTTTGTCCGGCATCGGCGCTTACAAAAAGTCCTCCCTTTTCGTTTTCGACAATAGCATACACCTTGTCGGTATTAGAAGGAGCGACGGCCACGCCCACAATTCCCCAAACTCCTTTTGGTAACCCTTTTGCACCGGTAATATTGTTCCAGGTTTCTCCACCGTCGATACTTTTCCAAAGGCCACTGCCCTCTCCGCCGCTTTCTAAACTATGCGGAGTGCGAATCACACGCCAGGTGCCGGCATATAGTACGGCAGGATTGCCGGGCTCCATTACCAGATCGCTGCACCCCGTTTGCTCATTTATGTACAAGACCCTTTTCCAAGACTGCCCGCCGTCGGTGGTCTTGTATACCCCGCGCTCTGTGTTGGGTCCGAACAAATGTCCCATTACGCCGGCCCATACGGTTTGCGGATCGGTAGGATGAATAATGATGTTGGTGATATGTCTTGCGTCGGGCAGCCCGATCTGCTTCCAGGTTTTTCCGCCGTCGGCGCTCTTCCACATGCCACCCAACCCCTCCGAGACGTTGCCTCGCATGGTGTTCTCGCCTTCGCCTACATAAATAATATTCTCATTAGAGGGGGCCACCTCTACGGCACCGATGGTTCCGCCAAAAAACTTATCACTAATGTTTTTCCAGGTGGTTCCCGCGTCGGTGGTTTTCCAAACGCCGCCACCGGTGGCGCCGAAATAAAAAATGTTCTTGTTTTTATAACTGCCTGTCACCGCTCCGCTTCTGCCCCCTCTGAATGGGCCGATCGGCCGGTAATTGACCTGGTCTAGCAAGGCCGTATTGGGTCGTTCGGGTGGGGCGGGCAGGGTGGATTTATTGCGCTGTGTAAATCCGGTCAGTGCCGCCACCAGGGTGGCGGCCAAAAAGATTGTCTTTTTCATAAAGAAAAATTAGAGTATCAAATATTCGAAATTAATTATCAGAAAGGGTTTCTTACAA
>CAZZLP010000075.1:0-6602 GCA_964654705.1 uncultured Chitinophaga sp. | reverse complement strand
GATATGCCGATCAAATTTCTTCCGATCAAATTCGAAAAATTGCGTCTGAAACTCTGAGCTGCCGCCCGGGCAGGTTATGACAAGGCCATTACCTTTGAGTTCTCTCACTTTATGAGCCCGCAATCTGTCTATGGAGCGGCGCCTCGTCTCTATGATCGTTACATGGAATACCGTCAACAATTGCTGGCTCACTCTTAGGTTATGCGTACACTTCTTTTTTTTATGGTTTTATTTTTTTGTGGCAGCTCGTGGCCGGGTCTTTGTTCACGACCGCTGGTAGCCGAGGCTGCCATTCGCTCACAGTGGCACCTTCGTTCGCAGCCATACCGACCGCTACTATCAAAAAAGCGCCGACAGTTTGCGAACTTGTCTTTGACAGAACCGGTGCGTGGAGTGTGGATCACCAATGTAGCCAGCGATGCGCTTCGTTCGCGCCAGCAAATTAAACAGACCGTACAACGCTGCAAGTCCTATGGTTTCAATCATCTTTTTGTAGTGGTATGGAATGGCGGCTACACACTTTACCCCAGTCAGGTGCAGAAAAAATATATCGGCATCAGACAACATCCTGATTTTATTGGGCACGATCCGTTGCAAGAGATAGTCGAAGAGGCCCATGCGGCGGGACTAAAAGTTCATGCCTGGTTCGAGTTTGGATTTTCGTATGCCTATCGCGATAGTAATAACCGCTGGCTGCAGCGTTATCCGGAGTGGGTCGGTCGCAACAACCAGGGAGCGTTGTTGAAAAAAAATGGATTCTTTTGGTGGAACGCGCTACACCCCGGTCCTCAGCAGCTACTCACGTCATTGGTCAGCGAAGTGGTTCGCCACTACGAGGTAGACGGCGTGCAAGGAGATGACCGGCTTCCTGCCATGCCTGCCGAGGGAGGGTACGATCCCTACACGTTACAGCAATACACGGCCGAGCACCGGGGGATGATGCCGCCACAAGATTTTCGGCAAAAGGAATGGGTGCAATGGAAGGCCAACCGATTAAGTTTGTATGCGCAGTCGCTCTACAGGACTATCAAAGCGATACGCTCTTCTTGCATGGTCAGTTGGGCGCCGAGTATCTATCCATGGTGCAAAGAAGAGTATTTGCAAGACTGGCCCGTTTGGCTCCAAGAGGGATATGCCGATGCGGTGTTTCCACAGCTGTATCGCTATACTATTGCGGCGTACGAAGGGATACTTCTACAATTGAGCCGGCAGCTCTCAACAGCCGCCAAGGACCGCGTATTTCCGGGTATTCTTACTTCGCTTGGAGACGGGTACCAAGCCAGTGATACCTTGATGCAACAATTTATCGCTGCCAACCGACGCTATGGTTTTGAAGGGGAGGTATTTTTTTATTACGAGACACTCAATCGAACGTCTCAACCACTTTATAAAAAATGATCTTTATGAAAAGGGTTCCTTTTTTACTGGTAGTATTACTCGTATTACTTTCAGCTTGTTCAAAATCTTCTAACGGAGGTGGCAATGGGGGTGGAGGTGGTGGTAGCACACCCACACCGGTCGTACCCATGATTACTATGGCACCGGGTTGGAAATTTGCTGCTACGCTCTCTCAAAATTTTCCTTCGGGCATTCAGGCCTTTAGTTTTGATACAATCTATAACGGAAGAAAAGTAAAAGCATTTTGCGTGGTCTTTGATCCTTCGACCGGTCGCTTTGATTTTAAACCGGTCATGAGTACTACGGCCAAGACCATCAGCCAGTTCGTTTCTTCAGAATCGGGATTGGTTTATGTGGCCCTTAACGGCGGCTATTTTGGAGGCAATCAATCGTATAGTCTGGTCAAGTACCAAGGGGTTACCAGTGCACCCAATATCAAGGCGGTTACCCGTTCGCTGAATGGCTCGAACACCTCTTATTTTCCGACGCGTGCTGCTTTTGGAATGACCGCAACTGGGGCACCTGCCACGGCTTGGGTCTATTCCATTGGGGCCACCAACGATAATATTTATTCGTATCCCAACCCAAGCCCCAATGCGGAGGGCAGCGCTCCGCAAGCGGTTCCTACCGAGACTTTTCCCGCTGGCGGAAGTCCGTGGAATACCGTGGCTGCCATTGGGGGTTCTCCCATGTTGCTTCGCAGCGGAGTAGTTCGTATTTCGGATACAGAAGAGTTGATTAGCATTAATAACACGACCTCTCGGCCACGCTCGGCGATCGGCTACACGGCCGCCGGTCGGGTAGTGCTGGTGGCTGTCGAGGGAGACAATGCTACAGCCGGCTACCCGGGCATTAACCTGGCCGACCTGTCTTCGTTGCTTGGGTCGATCGGCTGTTCCGATGCCATCAATCTTGATGGGGGAGGATCTACCTCTATGGTAGTTGGAAATCAACTACTTGTTAGACCCGGTGATAATGGGGTAGAACGTCCTGTGGTCTCCGCCATACTTATAAAGCAGAAATGATATAGTAAAAAAACTACATTAGATTCTGTTTTATACTATAACCAAAATTAATATCGTGGGCTATCTTGTCGGCATTAGTATTAATGAATTACCGATAAAAATTAAACCCCGATGCGGTTTCTTTTGCTGGACGATCACTCTATTACCCTGCAGGGATTAGAAATGGTACTGGGGCAAGAATATCCCAATGCGGAATTTCAGTCTTGTACAACGGCCAACGAAGCGTTCGCTTGTTTTGCCAAAGAAGATTTTGATCTGGTTATTCTTGATGTAAATATTCCCGGTACAAACATTCATACCGTTATTGAAAATATGCTGGCGAAGAAGCCGACTCAGCTCATCATGATGTTCTCCATGAATCCAGATACGGTGTATGCAAAGCGTTTCTTACGATTGGGGTCGAAGGGATTTGTCAATAAAGAAAGCCCGCCCTCGGAGTTACTGGTAGCCGTCCGTGCCATCTTACAGGGTGGGCTTTATCTGAGCCATCGGTTGGTGCAAAAGATGTCAGATGATTTTTTATTGTCTCGTACCGAAAATCCATTCGATAAATTATCACAACGCGAAATGGAGGTTTGTTCTTTTTTGATCAAAGGGTACTCGCTGACCGATATAGCCGACATTATGCGGTTGCACAAGAGTACCATCGGGACACATCGCTCTCGTATCTTAGAAAAGGTAGGTGTAAGAAAGATCTTTGAGCTGCGCGAGATGGCTTTACAGTATCATATTCCCATTCATACCTGAAGGTCGTTACGGTTGTTGTGGCCGTCGTTGCTGCCATCGGGTTTACCGTCATTGTTACGGTTCTGCTGACCGGCCTGCTTGCCATCATTAAGCCAGCCGATCGAGTAGATGAGATGCACGCACCTCGAAGTCTTGCGTTTGTTTACGGTATTGTTTTATAAAGGGATTGTCTGATAGTTTTCCCATGACCTCATTCATTTCTTTCTCGTCTTGATAGACCATTTTTCTAAATGGATTTTGGTAATCTTTGGTTCGAGAGGCGATCAGTTGTTCTTCGAGCCAGCGATTGGTCGCCATGGCCTCCCGAAGTAGCGTACTAAATCTTTGACGACTCAGTTGAGTCCCGCGCATTCCGCTTACCTCCCAAAGGGAAGCCAGCGCATGCGTGCGTTTTTGATCGAAGTAGTGCAGCGACTGGTCGCGGTACCATTGATGAATGGCATCCCAGCTAGCCAGTGCTCCGCTTTTTACTTTCTTGATCAGTTGGTTCAGGGCCTGTTCGGTAACCAATTGTCCTCCTAAATTCTTCCATGTCGTTCTTTTTTCTTTGGCCTGTAACAGCAAGGTGCGCCATTCGTTCCAAGACAGATCCTTGGTCTTGGCATACTCCAGTAATTGCTGAAAGGCGTAAAAGACGATCATTCTTTTATACACCTGGTAAGCCTGGCTTGTTTTTACGATAGTGGTCTTGCGTTTACTATTTTCAAAAGCCTCGGTCGTAACCGAAAGTTGTTGCACGTAGTCAGGATTGTTCTCGAGGAGCCATTCGCCCATTTGCACTTGCAGACGAGGCGATAATTTTTTTTGCTCGGCCCTGGCATAGGCCTGGCCGGTCATTTCTTTTAATAAAGCAAGTCCTGTAAAGAGCTCATTGACCGTATCGGGAGCCAGATAGTCGTACTCCAGATAAATTGAGCGATCTACACGTTGATCGCGAGTCTTGTATTTCTCGCTGTTACGGGCCAGCGCATAGCCATTATATAGAAACCAGTAGCCCGGCATAACGACCAACTCATCGGCGTCCGACAGGTTACTGACCAGCGAAAAGGGTAAAGGAATGTTTAATTCGTGGCGATAATCTCCCTTGGCGATCATGGTGTAAGAGGCAAAGACCGAATTGTGCTTTACGCTCACGCACAGGGCAGGCCAAAAGCCTCTGCCGGCGATCAATTCGCCATCGGCCGCGCGAGAGTTGTGGTTAGACCCGATGGTGGCTCCCGCGGCCATATTACTTTGTCCTTGTATTACCGCGGCACACAAAAAAGAATTGTTGTGATGTTGCTCGTGTCCTGGAAAGATCAGTGAGTTGAGCACTTCGCAACAAGAGATAGTCGAGTTATCGCCCAGATACGAGTTGATCAGGCGGGCTCCGTATTTTAGCTGAGAGTGGCTTCCCATAATAAAACGGACGGCCTTTACGCCGTAAAAAATACGAGAGCCGAAGCCAATGATGCCATTGACCAGTTCGCAACCTTCTCCGATCTGCGTAGAGGCTTTTTCGTCAGAAGAAATGGTGAGATTCTTTAGTTTATTGGCACCTTTGATATAGGCATCGCTGCCTACCCAGACGTCTTTGATAATATCGCAGTTCTTGATAACGGTACGTTCGCCGATCTTACCATAGTAGCCCCTTTTTCGATCGAATTTGTCGTCGGTAAATTCTTTGAATTTCTCGAGCAGGGCCGCATCTGCGCGGTACTTGGACCAGATCCAGGCATCGGCGGCCAGCATACCATTGAAGGGAAGCACCTTGCGCCCTCCGTTCTCGTTGCAGATCTCCATCCAGATACGGACAGACTCGTCCTCTCCTTGTTTAACAATGCCGTTCCCGAATTTCGTATGATTGGAAACGGACAGCTCTTTGATGTTGACCAGCATCACGTCGTTGCCTGCAATGTAGTGACTCATGAAACTGACCTGATCGATCACCACATTATCACCCAGGTCGCAGCTGATGATCGTGCTATTGTAAATGCCCACCGGCATCCGAAGGTTATTGAATTCATGAAAGAGCGCTTGCAGTTTTCCGATCCGGATCTTTCCAAAGAAGCTGCAGCGTTTGATCAGCCGAACATCAAAGGGGTCAGCTACTTCTATATTGTTCCAGTCGTCCGCACTATTATCATTTTTAAGTAGAAGCTGGATCTCTTTGGCATTTAGTTTTCGGTAGGCATGCCCGCTTCGGTGCTGCCGGTCGCGTAAATAAAATTCATTCTTGCCCTTGGGAAGAAAGGGCTTTTCGATAAAGCCGAATCCCAGTGAAGAGACCGGTTGTTTGTTAATGATGTTCATAGCGAAATACGGGGTTTGGGTAGGGGCAAAGGGGGGTACTGGCATGCTTACTCTACAGTGACCGACTTGGCAAGATTGCGGGGTTTGTCTACATCACATCCTTTTTCGATACCGATATAGTAGGCCAGCAGCTGCAAAGGGATCACATTGAGTAAAGGCGCCAGCATCTCATCGGCCGCCGGTACGGTCAAAAAGGATTCACAGAGTTGAGCGGCGGCTTGGTCTTCTTCGTTGACAATACCGATTACCCTCCCTTTTCGGGCGTTGATCTCTTGCATATTGCTCAGTACTTTTTCGTGATAGGCATCTTTAGTGGCCACTACCACGACGGGCAGCTGGTCATCGACCAGTGCGATGGGCCCGTGTTTCATTTCGGCCGCGGGGTATCCTTCTGCATGAATATAAGAGATCTCCTTAAGCTTTAGGGCTCCCTCTAGTGCTATCGGAAAATTATATCCCCGACCTAGATAGAGAAAATCCCTGGCTTGCGCATATTTTTTTGCCACCTCCATAATGGGTTCTGTATGGGCCAGTATCTTCTCTACTTTTGCCGGGATCGCTTCGAGTTCTTGTAACAGCATGCCAAGTCTTTCGGGGCTGATACTGTTTCTAAGTTGACCGATCTTAAAGGCAATCATTGTCAGCACGGCCAGCTGCGCGGTAAAGGCTTTGGTAGAGGCAACGCCGATCTCCGGTCCCGCATGGGTGTAAGCACCGGCATGACTCATTCTGGCAATGGAAGAGCCTACCACATTGACGACTCCCAATATGATCGCTCCTTTTGCTTTTGCATTTTCTATGGCGACCAGCGTATCGGCGGTCTCGCCGCTTTGCGATATGGCCAGTATAATATCGCCGGGATGGATAACGGGATTTCGGTAACGAAACTCCGAGGCATACTCTACCTCTACATTGATCCGGCAACATTCTTCAAAAATGTATTCGGCCGTTAGGCCTGCGTGCCAACTGGTGCCGCAGGCGATCATTACGATACGATTGGCCTTTCGTAACGCTTCGCTGTACAGCTCAATGCCGCTCAGTGTAATAGTGCCAGCCTCGACCTGCAGTCTTCCGCGCAGACAATCAAAGATGGTCTTAGGTTGCTCAAAGATCTCTTTAAGCATAAAGTGGTCATAGCCG